>CALLZL010000387.1 GCA_937859575.1 uncultured Chloroflexota bacterium | reverse complement strand
GAGCGATGCCGCCCGCGAGGTGTCGCCAAGCTCGATATAGATACTGGCGGCATTGTCGTACATCTGGATGAGATCTTCGGATTCGGATTTGCCGATCGACTGCAGATCGACAAGCCGGATCGTCTGTTCGAACTCCTGCGCCGCCTGCGGCAACTGCCCGAGCGCACGATAGGATGTGCCGAGCGCATAATGTGCCGAAAGCGCATACTCAGCATCGTGGGTCGAACGTACCAGCACCTCAACGGCGCGTTCGTGATCGCCACGCTCTTGATAGAGCAATCCGAGGCTGTAGAAGACGTCACTGCGCTCGGTGCCGAGCTTGACGGCCCGTTCGTACTGATCGACGGCCCCATCGGTATCACCGGCCTCCTGGTGTTCCTGAGCCAGAGCCACGATCTTATCGACGGCGAACTGCTGGTTGCGCAGGGTTCCGGTGCTGCCGGGAATACGCGGCCGTGAGGCGGATTGTGGCGCGTCGGCGGCGGTCGGAGCCGCCATAACTGCATTGGCGAGCGTATCGTGCAGCGAACCAAGGAGTTCTTTCGCCTCACGGCTCTCGGGATTCAGGCGCAACACCGTTTCGGCCAGGTCGGCCGCCTGTTCGTGATTGCCCTGCGCCTGGTTATGACGTGCCAGTTCGAGGTATTCGAGTGCCGCCTCGGCCGTACTCCCAAGCTCTTCAAGGAGCCGTGCCAGGCGCATTCGAGCTGTATGGGCGGCCGGATCGAGCCGCAGGATCTCGCGGAGCGCCTCGGCGGTACGTGCCCCGAGCCGGCGGCTCTGCTGGAGATCGGCAAGCTGGGTGTAAGCGGCAATAGCGGCGGGTACCTGGCCGAGTTGCTCATTCACCCGCGCCAGATATTCGATGAAGAACGGGTTGTTCTGATCGCTTGTGCGCAGATCCTCGAACGCCTGCAAGGCCTGCGGGTAGCGCCCGGTGTTATAGAGCGCCACCGCAATCGACGAGCGGGCGTCGATATCCTGCGGGAACTCCTGCAAGGCCCGCATGGCCGTCTTGAGCGCGTCATCCCAGCTCTTCTGCCGGGCGGCCTCCCGGCTCTGCTCCATTGCTCGATCATAGAGCGCGCGATTACCTGGCATCGATCGCCTCCCCGATGCTGGCGGAGATCTCTCTGTGCTGCGGCACACGCCGCCGACTGTGCTATCGTGCATGATAGCACAGTTTCCGGCATATGGAACAGGTCGGCTGACGCAGGCACCGACCGACCTGTTTTGCTGCTATCTTTCGGCCGCCGGCTACCCGCGCCGCCGCCGAGAGCCGCCGGCTGCGGCATTCACCGGGTAGCGTTGCTGGATCGACAGCCGCCGGTAGTCGGCAGCGTCGATGATGATATGCTCTTCGCACAATGCCCGATCCGACATGCGCGAGAAGATGCGCGGATCGATATCTTCCGGTTTACGATTACTGGTGATCACGGTCGGCAGGGTCTCGTTATAGCGGTAGTTGATGATCTGGAACAGTTTCTCGCGTGCCCACGGGGTCGTATTCTCGGTTCCGAGGTCGTCGAGCACCAGCAGCGGTACAGTACGCACCAGTTCGAACCGGTCGTCGTACTCAACTTCACTCGATGGCCCGAAGGTCGAGCGCAGATGATCGAGCAGATCGGGCACCACGGCAAAGAGCACCCGCCAGTGACGCTGCAGGAGCTCGTTGGCAATCGCCGCCGCCAGGTGTGTCTTGCCGACACCATAGTTGCCGAAGAGGATGAACCAGCCCTTTGGCATGCGCGCATACTCGCGTGCACGCAGGAAGGGGCGCTGCACGCCGTGAATGGTGGCATTGAAGCTCTCGAAGGTTTTATCCTGAAACGCTTCGAGATTGCTGATCTCGGCCAATTCTTCGACACGGCGCTGCTCTTTTTCGGCGATCTTACATTCGCACGGAAAGAGCACCCCGAAATGTGGATGGCCGTAATCGACCGCCTCTTTGTAATACCCCACTCCACCACACTGGGTGCAGACCGCCTCAGAGATCGGAGGTGTCGCTGCCACGGCGGAAAAGGTCGCCATAGGCGCCACTGGTGTATTTGTCGACATCAATAGGTCGCTCGCTGCGATCCGTCGCATGTTGTCGTCCATTGGCTGCCCACCTCTCAAGTACTTTTTTGATATAGCGCCACGAGCGTGCATTGGCGCGCACCGCCTCGCGGATGGCATCTTCGATCCAGTGTGCCGGGTAGCGCTCTTCGGCTTCGCGTAGCTCGTCGATCAGCAGCGGCGTGATCAGGCCGATATTCTGTTCGTAGAGCGTGAGCAGCGCCGGCCGCTCTTCCGGTAACACCCGTTGTGGTGCGAGTGCCGCACCAGCCAACGTAGCCTCGGCAACCCAGAGCCGATTGGCGGTGGTATTGACTACATACCAGTTGACTGAACGCCCATCATCGGGCAAAACAATATGCAGCAAGGTTGCGCGTTGGATAGCGGCATCAAGCCCTTCGGCCAGTATCTCTTCCGGTTCGCGCACCTTCGAAATCGCCCGCAGGCCGCGCCGCGGCACACGATCTGCCAGCAGTTCATCCCAACTGACCCGCCGCGGTGTTGCGCCGCGCTGCCGGTTTAACCGATAAAAGACATGCAGTGTGACTTTGAGCTCGCTTGCCAGCGTGATCTGCGGTAACACCTCGCTGAAGAGTTCCGGCGGCAGGCCGATAAGCCGATCGGTTGTGAAGCCGGTAAATGGCATGGTGCATTCGCTTCCCTGGCAGATGTATTCGTATTATACGCCGCCGATCATGCCTGCGGCAACCCTCTGTTTGTGCGCCTCCCGCACATGCTGCGTCATGGGCATGCACATACGGTTGTATGCCTAATAACCCTCCGGGCTGCGGTATGTCAGATCCATGAAGCGCGTCGTCGAGGCCTCGAAACGCATCGGCACCATGCCGATCGGCCCATTGCGATGCTTGGCAATATGGATCTCGGCGATCCCCTTCTTGTCGGTCTCTTTGTCGTACAGCTCCTCGCGGTAGATGAACATGACGATGTCGGCGTCTTGCTCGATGCTGTTGTGAACGACAATGTCATTGGCGACGAAGTTGTGCAGGCCTTCAACCGTCACGTCGTACACTTCCTCTTCGCCGTCTGGCTCGATTGATACAATCTCATCCCAATAGACATCGCTCATGGCAAGACGAGCAAGCGTATCCGAGTGTACAACTCCTGCGAGCCGTGCGGCACGATCTCTGCTGAGGTTCTGCTTATAGAGCGCGGTACCACAATATGCATTGCCGAGCGCCGCATGAAGTTGGCGCGTCGTGATGCCCTCACGCTGCATGGCCGGTATCGCAACGTCACGCCACACCTCGCGTGGCACGACATCTCGATTCGTGTTCTCAACTCGCTGTGCGATATGTTCCTGAATTGCGATCTGATGCTTCGCCTTTAATTGACCAAGGCCGCCGATCATTGCAATAAAATGTTCCATATCGCTCTTCCCACTGACGATGACATGGTACTGGTCACGTCCCTTGTGCTGCTGCGAGACGCTCTTGATGGCAGCAGTAATACCCAAACGGAGCAGCAACGATTGCACTTGCTCGGCAAGCCTGGCGCTACTGGTCGCATAATAGATGGCAATGGACGTGCGCTTGCCGGAACCA
The DNA here is from genome assembly GCA_937859575.1 of uncultured Chloroflexota bacterium. Lineage (GTDB taxonomy): Bacteria > Chloroflexota > Chloroflexia > Chloroflexales > Roseiflexaceae > CALLZL01. The sequence continues at coordinate 9,469 of CALLZL010000387.1, read as the reverse complement.
AGATGGATGCATCCATCGGTGGACCAGAGATGGCGCAAGAAAAGGGCGATGCTCGCCTCCGGCTGTGAGAAAACCTTCTCAGGCACGTATTTCTCGTGTGAACGTAATCCAAATACCCCCAGATCGTCAAGCCATTTCGCAACAGGATTACGGACTCCATGCGTAAGGCGATAGCCCGCTGAGAGATAGACCTGATACCACTCTCGCTCTCGATTGATTCGCGGAAGCACTTTGTCGCCAAACATCTGACCAGCAAGGTCGACAACGATCTCAGCAAGAGTGATGTCGTTCGTTGTATAGTGAATTGGCTGGCGCGGTAGCGTGCAGCCATCCCCAATCAGATGTCCGAGCAGCGCAAGCTCAGCGACTGACATTGTGCTCATCACAGGCCCGGAGAGCCGTCGTGGCAATGCAAGACGCATGCCCGGTGCCAGTTCATCCAGTCGCTTCCACCCCTGAATAGTGAGGAACTTGTGATTAGCTGTCGCGCGTACCTTCTTCCCCAGGCGCGTCGTCATTCGGAAAACCGACTTGCGCCCAGTTGTAAAGACACGAACTGCCTGCCGCTGTTCAAGTTTCCATGTGTCAGTGTTGAGTGCCAACACATTAAAACCAGACGTATCGACGAGTGAGTCGATGCGGCGATAGGTCCCTTCATCCGGCAAATAGACAAGCGTCTCACCAGTCAAACATCCCGACTCGCGCAGGTCCGACAGCATCGGCACATGGCTCTGACGCCCTTCGACGGCGCGCGAAAGCTGTGAGAGCGCGATCACCGGCACATTGAGTTCGCGGGCCAATGCCTTGAGCCCACGTGAAATTTCACTGACTTCCTGGACACGATTATCGCTGCGCCGCCCCTGCATCAGCTGCAGATAGTCGATCACCACCAGGTCGATCCCGGCCTGCGATTGCAGGCGGCGCGCTTTGCTGCGCACTTCCATCACACTCAGGCCCGGTGTGTCTTCGATATAGATCGGTGCCGAGGCCAGCCGCCCCATCGAGCCGATCACCCGCTCCATCTCTTCTTCACGCAACTGGCCGATCCGCAGCCGGTGTGTATCGATCCCGGTGTCCATCGAGATCAGGCGCTGCACCAGCTGATCACGGCTCATTTCGAGGCTGAAGACCCCCACCGTGGCCTGGCTGACGAGTGCGACATTATAGGCTACGCTCATGGCAAACGACGTCTTCCCAACACTGGGCCGGGCTGCCAGAATAATCAGATCCGAGCGCTGCAACCCGCCGGTGATCTGATCCAGATCGCGGAATGCCGTCGGCACGCCGACAACCTCGCCGCGATGTTCCTGCAGATAGTTGATCTGCTCGTAGTAGGCATCGATCACCTGGCCGATATGAATAAAATCCTGGCCGGCCCGCCGCTGCGACACTTCAAACAATGTCGTTTCGGCGCGATCGAGCGTGATATCCAGATCCTGCGCTTCGTCGTAGCCGAGGGCGGCGATCTTGCCGCCGGCTTCGATCAACTTGCGCAGCAGTGCGGTGCGTTCGACGATCCGCGCATAATATTCGACATGATACGAAGTCGGTACCGCCTCGACCAGTTCGCTGAGGTAGAGGACACCACCCACCGTGTCGAGTTGATCGCGCCGGCGTAGTTCATCGGTGACGGTACGGGTATCGGGCGGCACACGCCGGTTGTAGCAGGCCAACATCGCCTCGTAGATCTGGGCGTGGCGCTGCATATAGAAATAGTCGGGCAACAACCAGGCGGCAACCGCAACAATCGCATCACGGTTGAGCAGGATCGAACCAAGAACAGCCTGCTCGGCCTCGACATTCTGCGGTGGTTCCGGTATGCTCATGCTGCTTCCCCACAGGTTATCGACAGGTGCTGCCGATTTGTCGACATGTTATCCCGTTGCTATCCACATGTTCCCCAAGATACGACAATGTGCCGATACCCGCACGGGGTATGGCACATTGTCGAACGTGTGTGTTATGTGGTTTTTGCGTGAGAATTGCCTTATGCGTCGGCGTTTGGATCTTCGGGAAGCTGGACAGCACCGGCCTCCCCTTCGACGACGACATTCACCACCGGCTCAATACCGGTCATCAGGCGCACCTTCACCGGGTAGATACCGATGCGCTTGATCGGCTCATCAAGATCGATCCGACGCCGGTCGATCTCCTGGCCAAGGTGGGCGGCAAGCTTCTCGCCAATGTCCATGCTCGTCACCGAGCCATACAGTCGATCGAGTTCGCCGACGCGCTCAACAAAGCGCAGTGTCACACCACTAATACGGGCGGCAAGTTGCTCGGCTTCGTTGCGCTCGGCTTGGCGGCGCTTATGCTGGGCGACGGCACGCTGCTCGGCTTCCTTGACCTGGCCACGGGTTGCCAATACGGCCATCCCCTGCGGAATCAGGTAATTGCGGCCATAGCCACCTGAGACTTCACGTATATCGCCGGCGGCACCAAGCTTTTGCACATCCTGAGTCAACAGTACCTTTATTTTTGTCCCCACAACCGGGCTCCTTACAGCATGATAATCATATTTTTGACAGCGGCTCGTATCATACCACAGGACGCAACACGACGTCAATTGAGATGCATGTTCACTTTGTGATTCAGGCATTCTCGTGACAAGCAGGTGTGGGAAGCCGGTCGGTTATGCAGCGCGTCGCGACGCATCGCTTTGCGCAGAGGCGGCACAGCCTGTTCAGATGGGCAATGGTACAATACCGGCAGCTCGATCAGCAGCCCAACGATGACGCATACCGAAGGAGCAACGATGGCAGTTCGAGAGATACTGGTGGTCAGCGCCGTGCGAACCGCGATTGGTGCGTTTGGCGGCAGCCTGAAGGAACATCCGCCGAGTGAACTGGCGGCGGCGGTTGTTGCAGCGGCGGTTGCGCGAGCGAAGATTGCACCGCAATCGATCGGGCATGTCGTCTTTGGCAATGTGATTCACACCGATACCCACGATCCCTACCTGGCGCGCGTAGCGACAGTGCGCGGCGGTCTGCCGGTCGAGACACCGGCGCTGACGCTGAACCGTTTGTGCGGCAGCGGGCTGCAGGCGATCATTTCGGCCGCGCAGGTGGTTGCGCTTGGTGATGCCGATGCGGTGGTGGCGGGCGGCGCCGAGTGTATGAGCCGCAGCCCATACTGGGCACCGGCCATGCGTTGGGGTGCGCGAATGAACGACACCCGCATGGTCGATGCTATGGTAGCGGCACTGACCGATCCATTTGATGACTGCCATATGGGTCTGACTGCCGAACATGTGGCGCGCAAATGGGGTATTTCGCGTGAGGATCAGGATGCCCTGGCCGTCGAAAGTCAGCGGCGGGCGGCGGCGGCGATCGATGCCGGGGTATTCCACGATCAGATCCTGCCGATCACAATCAAGGGCAAGGGTGGCGATACCAGTTTTGCGACCGACGAGAATGTGCGTCGTGATACGAGTATCGAGCGCCTGGCGCGGCTGCGCCCGGTCTTCGAGGCCAACGGGACCGTCACCGCCGGTAATGCGTCGAGTCTTAACGATGCGGCAGCGGCCGTGGTGCTGATGGAAGCAGCTGCGGCTGCCCGAGCCGACCTTCAACCACTGGCGCGCCTGGTGGCCTATGCCCATGCCGGTGTCGAGCCGAGATACATGGGGATCGGCCCGGTACCGGCGGTACGGCGTGTTCTGGCGCGTGCCGGTCTGTCGATCAACGATATCGATCTGTTTGAAGTCAATGAGGCCTTTGCCGCTCAGGCGCTTGCCGTGATGCGTGATCTGGATCTGCCGCCCGAATGCACCAACCCGAATGGTAGTGGTATCTCACTTGGCCACCCGATCGGTGCCACCGGCTGTATTCTGGCGGTCAAGGCGATCTTCGAGCTACAGCGGATCGGCGGGCGCTATGCCCTGGTGACCATGTGTATCGGTGGCGGCCAGGGTATCGCGGCGATCTTCGAGCGGGTGTAGGGCTCAGGCAGTATACGAACGGTGTTGCACCGGTCGATCTTCGCATGGGGAAGGTATGGGCGTAACCGGTATCAATCATATTACCCTGGCGGTACACGATGCCGAGATCTCGTTCGCGTTCTACACGAAGGTGCTCGGCTGTACGCCGGTGGCAAAATGGCCGCAGGGGGCTTACCTGCTGGCGGGCACAACATGGATTGCCCTGGGTGGTGGACCACATGCCCCCCAGCAGCCGCTGGCGGCGGATACCCATATTGCACTGCATGTGGCGCCCGCTGAGTTTGCCGCGCTGGCCGAGCGTATTCGCCGGGCCGGGGTTGCGATCTGGCAGGAAAATCGCACCGAGGGTGAATCGCTCTATTTTGTCGATCCGAATGGGCATAAACTCGAAATCCACAGCTCGGATCTGGCTGCCCGGCTACGCAGTGCCCGGGCCACCCCCTGGGAAGGGCTAGAGTTCTTTTGATGGGTGTCGCTTGTTGCCAGGTAGCAACCCTTGTACAAGCGACACAACCACAGACTGCGCGGCTCAGCCGCCCATGCGCCGCAATCGTTCGTCGGTGCGTTGTTCAGCGGCAAGGCGTTCGAGCTCGTAGTCGTTAAGATCAACGAAGGTCATGCCGGCGGCGAGCGAGGGATGCACGGCGCGGATGTGCCGGTAGAGTTGCTGGGCCACCCGGCGATACCCCGGATGCCCCTGACGCGCACTACGCAACTCGATCAGGTGGTAGGCTTCGCGCAGGTTGAGGGTGATGCGCCAGCGGATGCGGAAGGCCAGCGGCACAATATACTGGGCTGCATCGGGGTGTTCGGCGGCGATGGCGCTATATGTGGCGGCGGCGGCATCGAGTGCAGCCCGATAGCGATCGGCAAGCCCGGCGGCCACCAGCTCGGGCGACACCTCGTAGCCATGCACCACACTATAACGCTGCTGCTGCTGGGTCAGCATACGATGGCGCTGCAGATCGCGATAGGCACCGATATCGGCCAGCAGATCAAAGGTATAACTAGCTTCTTCAAAGGCCCGCCCCGGCCGATGAAACCGTGACCCACGCTCGCCAAGATAGTCGCGGATGAGCTGCGCCCGTTCTTCGGCCGCCATAGCGCGCACAACCGCCAGGATCTCGCCTAGTGGGAGATCTGTGTGCGGGTAGAGAATGGCGGCCACGACCTTCGTTTCGCCGTTGCGGGCGTAGTCGATCAGTTCGACACCATCGGCGGATGTTGCGGCGGAGGTCGGAGCCATATGCTGTGCTACACCTGCACCTGCCCGGCGTGTCGCCGCAAGGTAGCGGGCATACTCGGCTCCTCGTTCGCTGCGGGCACGCTTGACGAACGATGGGATGATCTGATCGAGTTCATGCTGCATTGCCCGGCCGATTGTACGCACCTCGGCATGCGGCGAGGCAGCCGCCTTGGTCAGCAGATACTCAAATGCCCGCCCATTGCCGTACAGCCCCAGGTTGGTCAGGGTAGCCATCGGCAACAAGCCACGCAACAGGTCGAAGGCTTTGGCGCGGGTGGCACTGTTATAGGCGCGTTCGCTGGTTTGCGCATCACGTGGCGAGCGCTGCCGCACCCAATCGCTAAGCGGCTCGATCAGGCCGGTGTAGCTGTCGAACAACCCATCGAGGGTTTGTTCGTAGGCTGCCGCATGGCGTGATGCCATGATCTCGGGTTCGCGATAGTAGCGGTAGCGACCGTTGACCTTACGGCCGAACGAGACATAGCGTGTCGATTTTTCGAGGGGTGCAATGCCGATCCGGCTTGCTTCAAGTGCTTTGGCGGCGATATTACTCACCCCTTCGCATGCGATATGAGCGCCGCCCAGTTCGGCCACCGAATCGTCGCCATACCCGATCAGCACCCGGTCGTAGAACGACTCGGCGCGCCGGGTGGCGCTGATCTGTGCCGCATCGCCGCCAATCGCACCGACGATCCCATCAAACGCGGCTTCATCGTCGGCTATGAACTCTTCGAGCAGAATCCGGCGCAGGCTTTTGTCGCTGCGGCTGTAACGCGAGAAGAGTGCGCCCTTCACCACTTCGGGCAGGTTACGCAGGCCAAAGATCGGCTGATCGACATTCGTGACATACGGTTGTACTCGTTGCTGTTCGGCCGTGTCGAGCGGCGTATCCCATAGATCACTCATGATTCCCCCGTGCCCGGCGTAGTTCATCACGGATCACGCGCCAGCCGATCACCTGTACCCCCTGATCGCGCACATACCGGCGCAGCCCGGCATCACAGAACGCCTGGTAGTCGGCCGCACGGCAGCGCCAATCCGGGCTGACAGCCCGCAGCTCGGGGGTGTCGATCGCCGGGTGCAGAATGAAGTAGCTCAATCCGGCGGGCAGCGTGTCGAAGAGGTGTTGGGCAGTGGCAACCCGATCGGCATGGCGATCAAGCGGCATCATAACGATATGATCGACAATCGGCAGGTTATGCGGTGCAATCGCCGCGAAGAAGGCTTCATACGCAGCAATATCGGATGCGGAGATGCCGGGCTGATGCAACAGCCAGTTATCGATACGCGGAACGAAGGAGGGGAGCTGTGCCTGGAGTGAAGTTTTGACATAATGATGGATATAGGCCGGATGAAAGACGGTGCCCATGTGCGAGTCGACATGGGTGGCATCGATGCCGGCCGCCAGTGCGCGGCTGATCTGGGCTTCCACTTCGGCCATCACAAACGGCACCGCCCCATGCGCCTGCATGTCGGCAGTGCTACGATAGAAGTAGCCTTCATCATCGAGCATACCACTGGCCGGATCACGGGTCGAGATCGGCCCCCAGCGCAATGGCCCCATTTCGGATGTCAGCGTCAGGTGGATCCCCATATCGATCGCGGGGTGCTCACGGCAGAAGCGCGCCGTTTCGGGGAACCATGCACACGGCACCATGGTCGATGCCGACGAGACCAGCCCGGCGTCGAAGAGGTCGGCGATTGCCGGTAGGGTTGCCTGGCACATGCCGATATCATCGGCGTGTATGATCACCACCCGGTCGTCGGCGGCAAAGCCGAGACGTTGCAGAAACGCATTCATAGATACTCCTTTGTGGCAGGACAAGCTCATGGTGAAAGGCGTTCGATCAGCCAACCTGTGCCGGCGCGCCGGTAGCGCAGCCGGTCGTGCAGCCGGCCTGGTCGCCCCTGCCAGAACTCAATACTGTGAGGAACGACACGCAGGCCACCCCAGTATTGCGGGCGTGGAATCTCGCGCCCGGCGTATGCAGCCTCAAGTTCGGCGGCACGTTCAGCCAGAACGGCGCGATTGGCGATCACCCGACTCTGCTGCGAAGCCCAGGCACCGATACGCGCACCGACGGGCCGGCTGGCGAAATAGGCGTCGGATTCAGCCGCATCGATCCGCTCCGTATCACCCTCGATCCGTACCTGGCGTTCGAGATCACCCCAGTAGAAGATCAGCGCGGCTGCCGGGTTCGCAGCTAGTTCGAGCCCTTTACGGCTCTCGTAGTTGGTGAAGAAGATGAAACCGCGATCATCAAGCTCCTTCAGCAGCACAATTCGTGCCGACGGCCGCCCATCGGCGGCGACACTGGCGAGCGTCATAGCGTTTGGTTCGCGTAGCCCGGCTGCAATCGCCTGATCAAACCAGCGGCGAAACTGCTGCAGCGGATCACCGGCAAGATCGGCCTTGTGCAGGCCGGCATAGGTATACTCCTTGCGCAGATCGGCAATTGTCGTCATTGGTGATTCCTGTTGTGGATGGTCTTGGTTCTGTAGCGAGGTGATGTTGCACACCACTATAGTATAGCAGGTCACGACATGCGAGCCTGCACGTAGGGGATTATTCCCGGCCACACTGCCCGAATTGCGCACCCGTAACTGTATGTAAATGCCCCTTTCCACATATCGATCGGGGAGCCATTATGCTGTGGCTATTCCATGACGATCGGTTGATCGCCTGGTCGACACAACCATACAGCGAGGAGGCTGTTACGATGTTTTCCAAAGCAAAACCAGAAATCGTCGTTGTCGGTGGCGGGTTCGGTGGGCTGGAAGCCGCCTACTACCTGCGGATGCGGCTTGGGACGCGGGCGCATATTACGATCGTGTCGGATCATGACTATTTTCTGTTCAAACCAAACACAATCTACATCCCATTCGGGTTGCACCCCGATAAGTTAAAAGTCGATATTGCCGGCCCGGCACGCCGCAAGAAGATTACCTTTGTGAAGGACCGCGTGGTTGAAATCGACCCGGTGGCAAAGGTAGTAGCGACCGAGCAGCAGAAGCTGCGCTACGATTATCTGGTCGTTGCAACCGGTGCCGGAATGCGGCGCGAGGAGGTGCCGGGGCTCGCCGAATATGCCGAGACGGTCTGGACACCACAGGATATGCTGCGGCTGGAGCTGGCCTTTTACAATCTGGTAGAAGCGGCACAGGCCGGCAATCAGCGCCGGGTGCTCTTCCTGGTGCCGCCGAACAATAAATGCTCGGGGCCGCTCTACGAGATGGTGATGATGCTCGATACCTGGCTGCGTCGCAAAGAGGTGCGCCGCAATGTCGAGATCACCTGGTCGACATACGAAGATAGTTACATCCAGGCATTTGGGCCACGGCTGCATACGACGGTGACCAGGGAGTTTGAGCAGCGCGGCATTATCGGCCATCCGCGCTATGCCGTCAAGCAGATCGAGCAGGGGGGCGTACACTACCAGAACGGCGAGAGCCTGCCGTATGATCTGCTGGTCTCCTTCCCACCCTATACAGCGGCAATGAGCTTTGCACAGCTGCCGCACGACGAACGCGGCTTTGTGGTGGTCGAATCAGCTACCCGCCAGGTTGTCGGGCATCCCGAGATCTATGTCGTTGGCGATGCGGCCAACTTCCCGATCAAGCAGGCATTTCTGGCATTCCTACAGGCCGATGCGGCTGCCGAACACCTGGCGGCGGCGGTGCTTGGTACCGAGCCGGCATTGGCGTTCGAGCCGGTCAGCATGTGTGTGATGGAACAGTTTGATACGGCGACCTTTGCCCAGGTGCCGCTGCGCTATACCGGCATCCCCGAACGGCCGCTCGAAGTGGCCGGCGGCGATCAGTATCGGGTTGGTTCGTCGCCGGTCTGGCGGCTTGGCAAGGTGGCACTCGGGGTGTATCTGCCATGGCGTTTTGGGGCCGGCAACCCATTCCATGCCGGCCTGCCCTGGCGCGGCATGGAAGCCGGGCTGAAGATCATGTCGGGGGTCCTGGCGAATTAGTGCAGGTGTATAAGGCGTACCGCGCACCGCGTAGCGACGCAGCAAACCGCGTCGCTACGCGGTGCCCCATTCCTCTTCGATCAACTGCACCAACCCACCGGCGGCATAGGTCATGTCGCGGCGGCGGTTGCGCGCATAGGCATAACTGCGTCGATCATCGGCATCGCTGAGGCGCAGTTCGCACAACAGGCCGGCCGTCACTTCGCGTTCGATTGCAATCGACGGCACCAGCGCCACCCCCAGGCCGGCTTCCACGGTGCGCTTGATCGCCTCGGGTTCGCCAAGGGGGATCACATCATCGCC
>CALLZL010000386.1 GCA_937859575.1 uncultured Chloroflexota bacterium | reverse complement strand
AGTGGTGGGCCCCCAGGGATTCGAACCCTGAACCAATTGATTAAGAGTCAACTGCTCTACCATTGAGCTAGAGGCCCACGCGGGATGGTACCATAGGTATTTGAGAATTGCAAATTGAGGCAATCTATGAATAAGCTCTTCCTCGGGCAACCAACCATGCAACTGGTGCTGCGGCCGGGGATCATCGATCTGACATGGGGCCACCCGGATCCACACTTACTACAGGTTAACGCCCTGCGTGATGCGGCCGCCGAGGCATTCGCCCAAGCGGGGGCCGATCTGCTTGGTTACGGTAACGAGCGTGGCCCGGCAGCTCTGCGTGGCTGGCTGGCAGATCGCATCACCACTGCTGAAGCGCGCACCCCCACACCGGCAGAGCTCATGTTGACCGGGGGAAGCTCGGCGGCTCTCGATCAGATCTGTACGCTGTTAACCCAACCGGGTGATGTAGTGTTTGTTGAAAGCCCAACCTACCATCTTGCGGTGCGAATATTGCGGGATCATCCGCTTGAGTTGCGACCAATACCGGTTGATGCCGATGGGATGCAGGTTGATCGGCTGGCCGAAGAGCTCGAACAACTGCGCCATGGCGGGCGGCAGGCGCGCATGCTCTACACCATCCCAACCTTCCACAACCCAACCGGTACATCACTGAGCTCTGCGCGTCGCCGCAGGCTGATCGAACTGGCACGCGACCATGCACTGCTGATTGTTGAAGATGATGTCTATCGCGAACTGGCCTTCGACACCCAGGCACTACCGTCACTCTGGGCACTGGCCAACGGGCATGGCGTCATCCGGCTCGGTTCATTCGCCAAATCGGTGGCACCCGGGCTACGGTTGGGCTGGATGACCGGGCCGGCGGAACTGATCGACCGAATCGCCGGGAGCGGCGTGCTCGATAGTGGTGGCGGCAGCAATCACTTCACCGCCATGATCATGGCTACCTTCTGTAGTGCCGGGCATTATGATGCACAGGTCGAGCATTTACGCAGCAACTATCGGATGCGGCGCAATGCACTCCTGGCAGCGCTCGGCGAATCACTCCCGCCACAGGTGCAGGTCTATGCCCCCGGTGGTGGCTTCTTCGTATGGGTAACACTCGCTACCGGCAGCGACAGCACGGCTCTGTTGCCGATCGCCGAAGCCCATGGCGTGGCGTTTCTGCCCGGGCAACGCTTTCATATCGACGGGCGTGGGCGCGAGACATTGCGGCTGGCCTATAGCCTCTACCCACCCGATGCATTGCGTGAAGCTGCCCGACGCCTCGCAGCGGCCGTGGTGCAGGTGATGTAAGCGGCCATGCTACTACCGCCGAACAAGAAAAATGGTATACTCATCAGCATACGTACAGGCCTGCGCAGTGGTGCGGCAGGCCGCTTTTATACCTGCGCTCCAATGGAGGTGCTATGCATATCGTTGTCTGTATGAAGCAGGTGCCGCAACAGAACTCGGTGAAGATCAATCCGGATCTGAGCATCGACGCCGGCGGTATCGAGCAGATTATGAGCCTGTTTGATGAATATGCCGTCGAAGAGGCGATTAGCTGGAACGAACAACTCGGCGGCAAGGTGACGGTGCTATCGATCGGCCCGGAGGAATGGAAGGACCAGATGCGGCGCGCACTGGCCATGGGGGCGACCGATGCACTGCTGGTATGCGATCCGGCCTTCGATAACCTCGATGCGATCGGCGCAGCTCGCGTCGCCGCTGCTGCAATCACAAAACTGGCTGATGTTGATCTGGTGATCTGCGGCCGCAACTCAACCGACGACGAGACCGGTGCGTTTGGCCCGGCGCTTGCGCGCGCACTACGCTGGCCACAGCTCACGTATGTCGGTAAAGTGAACCAGCTCGACGGCAGCCGGCTGGTCGCCGAACGCCACCTCGAATCACAGATCGAGACCGTCGCCACGCGTCTGCCGGCAGTGTTGACGGTCGTCAAGGGCATCAATGAGCCGCGCTACCCATCGCTGCTGCGCATCCGTAAAGTCGCCAGAGCCGAGGTGCCGACCCTCACCGCCGCCGATCTGGGGTTCGGGGCAGCACCGATCACACCCGCCGCTCAGGTGGTTGGGCGGGTACCGCCGCCGCCGCGGCCGCAGAGCGAACTGATCGAAGGACCCGACGCCGCCGGCAAAGTCAGGCAACTGGTCGAGAAACTACGCGAAGCACAGGTTATCTGAGGAGGAGCGTTATGTCACACGAAATCTGGGTACTGGCCGAGCGCACCGAATCGGGTGATCTGGCGGCAATCAGCCGTGAATTGCTGGGGCGCGGGCGCGAACTAGCCGATGCCGCCGCAGTCCCGCTGGCGGTGCTGGTACTTGGCGCAGGGGGGAGCGATCTGGCACGGCAGGGGTTCGGCTATGGTGCCCGTCGGGCGTATTTGATCGACGACGCCCTCACTACACAACCGACGGGTATGTCGGTGCAGCGGCTGCGCTGGCACAAGCCCACACCCCGGCCCTCATCCTGTGTGGTGCCACATTTCAGATGCGCGATTTCAGCGCCGCCCTCGCCGCCGAACTCGGTGTCGGCCATGCCGCCGATGCCACGGCCGTCGCATATCGTGACGGCATGATCACCGCCCAACGGCCATCGCATGGCGGCAATGTCATCAATACTCTTGACCTTGGCAATGCACGGCCGGCGGTGGTATCGGTTCGCAAGCAGAGCTATGCCGAAGCATCCCTACAGGCCGGCCGCAGTGGCGAGACGATCACGGCGGCGCTGCCGGCAATCGAGATCCGTACCGAAGTGCTGAGCATCTCGGACAAACAGGGTGCCGTTAATCTCTCGGATGCGGCGATTATTGTATCGGGTGGGCGCGGCCTCGGTTCGGCCGAGAACTACTACAAACTGATCCCACCACTTGCCGAAGCGCTTGGCGGGGCATACGGCGCCTCGCGGGCGATCGTCGATGCCGGCTGGGTACCATACGAACACCAGGTTGGCCAGACCGGCAAAACCGTCAGCCCGAAGTTATACGTGGCATGCGGTATCTCGGGTGCCATCCAGCACCTGGCCGGGATGCGCTCGGCACGCACAATCGTGGCGATCAATCGTAACGCCGATGAGCCAATCTTCCGCATTGCTACCTATGGCATTGTAGGGGATGTGAACGAAGTGCTGCCGCTGCTCACCGAAGAGATCCGCCGCCACAGCGGGGCGTAGGATCCACACCCAGGCGAAAGCCGCCCGCACGCATATGTACGGGCGGCTTTCGCCTGGGTGCTAGTGTTTCGTGCTACCCGTGCATTGCAGCAGCGTGCTACTCGGCTTCCCACACAGCCGGGTCGTACGCCGGCAACTCTTTGCGCAGCGGCGGGTTGCCACGCAGATCCAGGGCATAATCGGCCTGCAGCAGCTCTTGCAGTTCGCGGGTACCTTCATAGATGATCGCACCGCGTGAGTTGCGCAGAT
>CALLZL010000385.1 GCA_937859575.1 uncultured Chloroflexota bacterium | reverse complement strand
AGGGCGTTCGGCGATCAGATGGCCACGCGCCGCCAGCGCATCTGCGACCGCCGGGGCATGTTCAAGCGCCACAGCTTTGGGCTCCTGATAGGGGGTGATCAGTTCAAAACGCGGGGCATCAAGCGCTTCCTGCGGGTTCATGCCGAAATCGAGCATATTCACCAGCATCTGTACGTGCCCCTGCGGCTGCATAAAACCACCCATCACCCCAAAACTGCTCCAGAGCCGGCCGTTCTTCAGCGCCATACACGGAATAATCGTATGGTACGGCCGCTTTCCGGGGGCTACACAGTTGGGATGTGACGGATCGAGCACAAAGCCGCCGCCGCGGTTCTGCAGCAGGATGCCGGAATCGCCGGCAGTGACGGCCGAGCCGAAACCGTGGAAGATGCTATTGATAAACGAAACGGCATTGCCGTCGGCATCAACTACACTCAGATAGACAGTATCGTGGCCGCCGGGCAGGGCACCGGCCGGGGCAAGATCGAGCGCACGATCAGGCCGTACCAGGGCACGCCGCGCAGCGGTATGTGATGCCGCAAGCAGTGCGGCCGTCGGCACATCGGCATGCGCCGGATCGGCAATATACGCGGCGGCATCGGCAAACGCCAGCCGCATGGCTTCAATCATCAGATGCAACGCTGCCGGCGAGCCGGGTTCGAGTGCCGCCAGATCAAAACCACCCAGAATATTCAGTGCCAGCAGGGCCGTCAACCCCTGACCATTGGGTGGGCATTCGTAGATCGTATAGCCGCGATACTCCGTGCTGATCGGTGTATCCCAGGTGGTGGCATGAGTTGCAAAATCGGCCAGGCTGAGCAGGCCGCCGTCGCGTTCGGAGACAGCAACGATCGCTTCGGCGATCGGGCCGCGATAGAATGCATCACTCCCACCCTCGGCAATCTGCTGCAGGCAGTGCGCCATACCAGGCTGGCGGAAGATCTCGCCGACCCGTGGTGCCCGCCCGCCGGGCAGGAAGATCCGTGCGGTATCAGGATGCTGCTGCAGGCGCGGGGTTGCCGCCTGCCAGCTGGCAGCGATGATCTCGCTTACTGGGAAGCCGCCCCGCGCATAGGCGATGGCCGGTGCCAGCACCTCGGCCAGCGACATGCGGCCATGGGCTGCCAGGAGCGTCTGCCAGGCATCGACCGTACCAGGAACCGTCACGCCGAGCATGCCGTCGATCGGAATACTCTGCAGGCCACGTTCCTGAAAGGCGGCCAGCGTCATGGCAGCCGGCGCACGGCCACTCCCGTTAAGCGCACGCACCTGGTTGCTCGCAGCGTCATACACCAGGGCAAAGACATCCCCACCTATGCCGGTGCTCATCGGTTCGACGACCGCCAGCACTGCAGCGGCCGCCACGGCAGCATCGGCCGCACTACCACCGGCCAGCAGCATGCGCAGGCCGGCCTGGGCGGCCAGTGGCTGGCTTGCACCAACCATGCCGCCCGTGCTGAGCACAGGCGAACGGCGTGAAGGGTAGTGTTTACCGGTTATCCGAACGGGGGAATCGAGTGTCATGACTTCTGCTCTTTCTTAAATATACCAGAATCGGTCGTTCGACCCCAACCGACATAGATCACACAATTGACGGCGAAATTTCAGAGATTGTAGCGACCAGTTGCATGCCAAGCCGGTTGGCGATCCGTACCGAGGCGTGATTGTTCCGCCGCACCAGATAGCGGGCGAACCGGCCACGGCCATGGATATCGGCGCGTATCGCAGCAACAACTGCCGTCGCCAGGCCGCGGCCACGGGCCTCGGGGGCGGTAAATACGGCAGCAATCTCGTCGCTCTGCGCGAGCGGATAGGCCGCCAGCGCATGGCACAGCAGCCGGCCCGACTCAACCGCCCCAAAGAAACGCCAGCCACGCCAGATCCAGTGACGCAAGGCCGTCGGACTCAGGCCGCATGGATCGAGTTGCACCTGCTGCACGTCTGCCAGGGCGAGCGGGCGCACCAGCGGATGCGGCAGGGCGCTGCCCCCATGCGCAACGAACAGCAACTCGTCGCGCCCGGGGCCATGCGCACAGCCCAGGCAGGATTCAAGCAATGCCCGCTGCTCCGGCTGGCAGACATACCAGCGTGCCGGCGGCCAACCACCCTGCCCAAGCAATGCAAGCAGTGCTTCGTGATCCGCGGCAGCAACCCAGATACTCGCCGGCTGCCGCGACACGGTTGGCGGCACACAGATCAGTGCCGCAGCACCGGGCACCATCCGAATATCCAGCGGTGTATCATACGTCAGTGCGGCGATCAGCGGCAGTGCCACATGACCAAGCTGGGCGAAGAGCGCATGTGCTGCGTGCACCGTGGCGGGCTGCATGGCTACCAGCACATCCAGAAGGCGTTACCGGAACCGATCGGTGGAGTGGCCGGCTCACCGGTTCGCTGAAACCCCTGGAGTTCGAGAAAGCTGATCCCCTCGGCGTTCTCGGCGGCAATCGCACACAGGGTTTCGGCATGGCCACCACCGATAAGCCATGCTTCCAGCAGCGCCATACAATCCTGGCCATACCCTTGGCGCTGAAAACCACCCCAGATCAGCAGCCAGACAGCCGCACTGGTGGGGTGCGGCGTACCGATCTGGATATCGGCTGCACCGATCAACAGATCGGTCACCCGGTGATAGACACCGAGCAACTCACGCCGGGGTGTATCCTGGGCGGCCTGCCACTGCGCCCGTACCGCAGCAAGCGTCAGGGGGGAATGCTGGCCAAGACCATCGAAATAGAGTGGGGTTCCTTCATACACCTTCAATAATGCCGGCAGATCCTGCTCGGGTAGCGGACGTAGTTCCAGATACTCACCTTGCAGTTCAATCGTCATGGCCGCGAAACTCCATCATATACGTCACAGCACGTTCATCGACCCGGAATCCGGCCGCTTCAAAGAGTGTACGTGCCGCATGATCTTCTTCATATACCACAACCTGTGCCACCGCTGCACGATGCGCCTGCAGGCGCCACAACCCTTCGAGCAAGACGGCACCCGCCAGGCCGGCATGCTGAAACGCCGGATCAACACCGATTGGATCGATCTGACCGATTCGCTGCAGCGGGTAGAGCCAGCCCAAACAGAATGCCGCGATACGCCCATCGCTACTTGCGGCAACAACATCAAGCTCGGGCAGATATTCTGGTAATTGCAGCATGCGTTCACGCCAGGCGGATGTCATCATGGCCGCGCCAAAAGCCGCCCGATGTGCCCGCACAAACTCATCGACCTCGCCGGTGCCGGCAAATAGCCGAAGCTGATAACCAAGCGGCACCTGCGGCACCGGGATGATGTCATCGAGCGTGCGTGATAGATAGAGCGTGAAGGTGTCGTGCGACACAAAACCGGCCTGCTGCACCAGCGTAGCCAGGGGGCGATCGCGCTCGCGAATATCGATAAACAGCCGGAACGGGCGATCAAACATCGC
>CALLZL010000384.1 GCA_937859575.1 uncultured Chloroflexota bacterium | reverse complement strand
CAGCGATGCATCACGGATGCACTGTTAACGCAAGTTGCCGCGGATTTCACGTGAGCTGCTCAGAAACCAGCGTGAAACGCCGGTAAACCGGCCTTCGCGCCCGATCTGGAGCTGTGGCCCAAACAGGGGGATATCCTGTTCGGCGAGGGTGTCGATGCCACCAAGTTGATCGCTGGTGAGGTAGATGAAGAGCGGCTGGTAGAGCGGAATACTCGGTACGAGCTCAACCCAGCGACGCTGAAATTCGATATATGCTGCAATGCGTACTTCGATATCGGATGTCTGCCGTGCGCGTGCGAGCAGTTCGTCGATCTCGGCATCATCCAGGCCGGCGTAGTTAAGCCCTTCATCCCGCTGGCTGCTGTGCCATAACTCGAAGACATCCGGATCGGCGCCGAGTCGTTGCCAACCGTGGATCGCCACACTGAACGAATGGTCGGCAAGGCGCTGCTGGAGGGTGTCGCTGTCGAGCTCTTCGGTGGCGGTCGTAATCCCGATTTCTTGCCACTGACGTGCAATCTCCTGCGCGACCGCCACCCGTTCTGGCTGGTTGTCGTGCAGGATTGTCAGCTGCAGGGGTGCCTCATCGCGCAGCAAGATCCCATCGTCGCCCGGCTGGTAGCCAAGCGCGGTGAGCAGCGCTATGGCTTGCTCGCTATCGGCTTCCGGCCAGAGCACAATCGGTGTTGATGCCCCCCGGCGGGGCAGGATGGGTGTATCGTTTCGGGCCGCCTGCCCCCCGAGCGCCCGCTCGATCAGCAGGTCTTTGTCGAGCGCGAGTGCCAGTGCCCGCCGTAGATCGATATCGCTCAGCGGTGAGCTGCGCAGGTTGAAGGTGAGCGTTGTATACGTATCGATCGGGACTGCCCGGCGGGTAAAACCGCGTGGCGGATTGATCTGCGCCAGGCTGCTGGTGCTCAGAAACCCGGTGCCCATAATCTCATCACGTGTCAGTGCCGTCAGAATCGCCTGCGAGTTAGGGAAGTAGCGCAGTTCGATACTGTCGAGAAACGGCCGCCCGCTGCGGTAGTTTGGGTTGGCCGTCAGAAGTGCTCGCTCGTCGTTCAGTTCCTGCAACTGATACGGCCCGGTGCCGATCGGCATGCGGTTGAATGAATCGATTGCCCATTCGGTCGGCGATAGTTCCGCCAGCCGGTGAGCCGGTAGAATGGGGAAGTTCGTCACCCGCAAGAATGCGGCATAGGGGGCTTCGAGGCGGCAGCGCAGTGTACGTGCATCGACCTCTTCAATAAAGACATTGCGCCAGACGGCCGCCACCCGCTGATCACCGGCAAAGGCCGGCCCCTGCACTGCGCGCAAGGTAAACAGCACATCCGCCATCGTCAGCGGCGTTCCATCATGCCAGCTGATATCCGAACGGAGTGTAAAGGTATAGATCGTCCCGCTCGGGTCGATTTCCCACGATTGTGCCAGTGCCGGTGCGGGGAACCCATCACTGCCGGGGCTTGTCAGGCCGTCGAAGATCAGCGCCTGAATATCGGCGGCGCCCGGGTCGTGCAGGAGATCGGCAACCAGCGGGTTGAGTTGTTGTGGTGCTGTGGTACTGGCTTCGATATACCCACCGCCGCGAAGTGGCTCAGCCACCGAAGCGAGCGTCACGGCAAGGTAACTCATCAGCCCGAGCACTATAAGCGAACTGATCGCGGCGATCAGGAGCTGCCAGCGGATGCGGCGCGCCATGGGATGTTATTGCGTGCCGAAAATCGGCAGGCTGGCGATCAGCGAAAGCACAAGAAACAGAATACCAAGTGCGATCGTCGCCTGGTGCAGCGTCTTCTCAAGGCCGCGTTTGGTGCGGTACACCGAGCTGGTATCGCGTGATTGCAGGCCGGCGGTGCGCCCCTGCAGCACAACCAGAAAGATCAGCGTCGCACTCAGCAGAATAAGTGCAACAAAGAGCGAAACAGAAACAGCGTTCACGAATGCCTCATCAAATAGTAGCGTTCATACAAGCCGTTCGATTATAGCATTGTGGATGCTGCGGTGCAAATATGCAGAGCAGAAAGCGCTTGCAATCGGATGAAGAGCATGTTATAGTCTCGCTATCTCCTTCTCCTCTCTTCTCTCGTTCAAAAGGGTCGGCAACTGCCGACCCTTTTGAACATGCTGTGGCTGGATCTTGCGCTACACGATATCGACTAGAGCTACGTCAAAGTCACCTCCGGTGGGGGTTCGGGGGCGGCGAAGCCGCCCCCGAATATTCTTTTCTGGGTGTTTCTGGCGGCTTCGCCGCCAGAAACACCCAGAAAACAGAGTTTGAGGCGGAGCCTCAAGGACTTTGACGACGCCCTACGATATCGATTGCCTTGTGCTTGTGCGGCTCCAAATAGAGTACAATCAGCAGTTAGACATAAGGAGGTGCCCGATGGAGTATGCACTCTCGGAAGAGCAGCGCTTGCTGCGGCAGATGGTTCGTGATTTTGCTGCCAAAGAGATCGCCCCGATTGCCCAACAGATCGATGAAGAGGAGCGTGTGCCGTTTGAGGTGTTGCGCAAGGCTGCCGAGCTGGGCTTGCTCGGTGTGCCGTTTCCCGAGGCGTATGGCGGTGCCGATGCCGGTATGGTCGGCTACTGCATCCTGATGGAAGAACTCAATCGCAAATGTGCATCCACAACTACTATTATCGGCGCACATACACATTTATGTAGTATGTCGATCCATCTGAGCGGCAATCCAGAGCAGAAGGCGCACTATCTGCGAGGGTTGTGCAGTGGGCGGATGTTGGGGGCCTGGGCGCTGACCGAAGCCGGCGCCGGCAGCGACGCCGCCGGGATCCAACTTGCCGCTCGGCGCGACGGCGACGCCTGGGTGTTGAACGGTAGCAAGATCTGGATCACCAACGGCCCCTTCGCCGATGTGATTGTCGTCTTTGCCGTTACCGATGCAAGCCTCGGTGCGCGTGGCGGCATGACGGCGTTTCTTGTCGAGAAGGGGTTTGCCGGCTTCCGGCCCGGCAAGATCGAGGCCAAGATGGGGCTGCGCGCCTCGCACACCTCAGCGCTCTTCTTCGAGGATTGCCGCGTGCCGGCCGAAAACGTGCTCGGCCCGGTTGGCCAGGGGTTTGCGGTTGCCATGCAGACACTTGACATCGGCCGGTGTAGCCTGGGGGCATCGAGCCTCGGCGCTGCCAAAGAGGCCTACGAACTTGCGCTGCGCTATGCGGCCGAGCGCCGTCAGTTCGGCCGCCTGATTGCCGATTTCCAGGCGATCCAGTTCAAACTCGCTCAGATGGCGGTCAAGCTGTATGCCATGGAGCAGATCGTCTACGATTGTGCGCACCGGGTCGAGCGTGGCGAACCGGCAACTCTTGAGTCGAGCATCGTCAAGCTCTTCTGTACCGATTCGGCGGTTGCAATTATCGATGAAGCGATCCAGATCCATGGCGGGATGGGATTTTCGCGCGAGGTACCGCTCGAACGTATGTACCGTGATGCACGCGTCACGCGGATCTTCGAAGGGACCAACGAGATCCAGCACCATATTATTGCCGGTGAAATACTGAAGACGGTCGGACACCGGCTGCGTCTGAGTTGATTCCTGATGATATTGTCATCATTTCTTGCGCCGTTGATATAGCATTGTGAGACGAGATCGGCTATAATCTGTCAGGAGTTTTATACTTTTTTCACTGAATACAGCACCGCTGAATGAGCAATTCGACGAAAGATCAATCGCCGGGATTCATCTCGCATGGCGCTGCTGCATCAGATGCACGTATCGATGCATTGATGCGGATTACGACTGCGATTGAAACGGCTGCGACTCTCGATGAGCTCTTTCTGCTGGCGTTGCACGAGCTCAACCGCATGTTCAGTGTTGATCACAGCCTGATCATTCTCTTGAGCGAAGAGATCGTCGGTACCATCGCCGGCGAATATCCGCCCCGGGTTGCTGTGGTGCCTAATCTGCCCCTCGATCAGTCGCCGATTGCGCAGCGGGTTATTCTTGATCGCCATGCTGTTGCCCTGACGGTTGAGCATCCGGGGGCAGATGCCGATGCGATCAATCTGCTGCTTGGTGAATGTGGGATTGTCAGTTCGCAGATTCTGCCGCTGATCGCTCAGGATGAAGTGATCGGGCTACTGCTGCTTGGCTATGCGGCTCACGGGTCGCTATTCGCCGAAGAAGATGGATTGCTCTTACGTGTCCTTGGCGGGCAATTGGCATCGGCGATTGCGGCATTTCGCCTGCATGATGCTGCGCGACGCCGTAATCAAGAACTGACGACTCTCAACGAGATCGCGGCGACGATCACCTCGGTGCTTGATACGCGTGAAGTGTATCGCCTGGTGGTGCAGAAGCTCAGCACATACTTTAATGTCGAAGCCGGGTCGCTCTTGCTCATCGATGATGATAGCGGCGATCTGCAGTTCGTCATGACGATCGAAGGCGGTGAAGAAAAGCTGGCAGGTGTGCGAGTGCCGGTTGGCCGCGGTATCGTTGGTTCGGTTGTCAGTAGCCGTGAATGGGCGATTGTGCATGATGTCGCTACCGATCCGCGCTTCTATGCCAAAGTCAGCGAGGATAGCGGTTTTCGCACTCGCTCGATCCTGTGTGTGCCCATGATCGCCAAAGGGCGAGTGATTGGCGCGATCGAGCTGTTAAATAAACGGGATGGGCCGTTTACCGAAGATGAAGCACTGCGCCTGTTGCGCATGGGTGCCTTTATCGGCGTGGCGATCGAGAACGCCCGGCTCTTCCAACAGGTCACCGATGGGCGCGATCGGCTGGTTGCGATTCTTAATTCCACCACCGACGGTATCCTTATGGGCGACATGGACGGAATCGTGCGGATTGCCAACCCGACGGCCGCCCAGATCTGTGCCTGTGATGAGCGAGAACTCCTCGGCCGGCAGCTTGATGATGTGATTGATGTGTTAGGCAGCCGCGCACAGGAGCGTGAGACGCGAACTTGGGGAAGCGATGAGGCCGGTATTCCGGCCATGGTGGTCGAGCTCACTTTTGGTGGTTCGGAGCATCGCTTCGTGCGTATTCTGCGGTTTCCGGTGCATGGTGCCGAGGGTATCATCTACGGTCAGCTGGTTGTCTTGCGTAATATCACCCACGAGCGTGAGCTCGAGCAGTTGCGCGAAGATTATACCAACATGCTTATTCACGATCTGCGGGCACCGCTTACATCGATCATGAATGGAATCTTGATGGTTCAGCGCGGTCTTGGCGGCCCGGTGACCGAGCAGCAGAACGAGCTCCTGCGGATCGCTTACCAGGGTAGCCAGGCCATGCTCGAACTCGTCAATAATCTGCTTGATATTTCGAAAATGGAACAAGGGCGGATGACCCTCGATATGCGGCCGATTTCACCATACATCCTGATCGATATGGCCGTTGATCGGTTACGTGTCTCGGCCGAGAGCGCCGCCATCACGATCGAGCAGCAGACTGCGATCGATCTGCCGACAACCGACGCTGATGATGACAAGATCCTGCGGGTGATGCAAAATCTGCTCGACAACGCGATCAAGTTCTCGCCACGTGAATCGGTTGTGCGGATCGGCGCACACTATCTGCGCACAGGGCAACCATTGCCGGGTGACATACCGCTCCGGCAGTTGCCGGCAATCGGCAATCACCTGGTCTTCTGGGTACAAGATCGGGGTGCCGGGATCCCGGCGGTCTATTTCGACCGGATCTTCGAGAAATTCGGCCAGGTAAACGGCAAGAAGGTTCGTGGTACCGGCCTTGGGTTGACATTCTGCAAACTGGCAACCGAGGCTCATGGTGGTCAGATCTGGGTCGAAAGTACCGAAGGGCATGGGAGTATTTTCGCCTTTACACTTCCTATCGTCACAACATAATAGTACGAAACGGATGTGCAGATACAGCCTGTGCGAATGGATATCAGCTCAAACAGCTCATTCTTTGTCGTTAGGATTGCCCCGGTAACCTTCTTTGTCGTTGTGTCGTGCTGGTGATATTATGCGCCGATTACTCACAGCATTTCGTTCACACATCAGCTACAAGATCATCGTTCCCTACCTGGTGCTGACGCTGGTGGTGATGATGGCCGGTGCGGCGATTGCCGTCGGCCTGGTTGCTGCGTCGTGGGAAGAGCGCCTGCAGAACCAACTGGCACAGGTGGCGCGCAATACCAGTGATGCGCTGGTACGGCGCGAACAGAACCACCTCGAATTTCTGCGTCAGCTGGCTTTTGCGCCGGCAAGTAGCAGCAACCCCTCGATGGCCGATGCGTACACCGATCCGGATCCGGCCGTGCTCGAACAAACACTACGGCCATACTATGATTTCGGAGTTGTGAGTGCCAATGCCGATTTCGATCGGCTGATCGCATTTGACCGTAGTGGCGCAACCCTTGTCGATTGGCAACGGGTATCGGATGCTCCGAATGCCGAACCGATCCGGATCGAGGGCACCGATCTGTCGGGGGTTGATTTTGTCCGTGCGATTGCCAGCGGTACACTCGTGGGCGGCAACGACAAGTTCTCGGGGCTGATCTACTTTGCACCTGATCCACAGCCACACTTTTATACTGCGGTGCCGGTGCGTCGTGGTGAAGAGATTGTTGGTGGTGTCGTCATGGCGATCAAGGTTGATCGCCTGCTGGCGTCGCTCGAACGGAGCAGCCAGGCGGCGGTTACCACCTTCTATGATTTGAACGGTGCGGCGACCAGCACCACACTCGTTCCGCGCAGCGAACTCGCCACCCTCAATATGGATCCCGATATTGTGCAGGCGTTACGTGATGGGCAGGCACAGTCGGTATTTACGCTGCTCATTCGCCAGCGTGAATATCAGCTCGCCTATAGCCCGCTGGTTGTCGCCGATACGCAGGTCGGCTATTTCTCGGTCGGCCTATCGCGTGATTTCCAGGTACAGTCGCTCTCGCTGAGCCGCAATACAATCATTGCGATTGCACTGGTGCTGGCACTCGGTTCGGTGTTGCTCGGCTACCGGATCGCACACCAGATCACCATGCCGCTTGAGTCGCTCGTCAGTACGGCCGAAGCTGTCACGGCCGGCGATCTCGAACGGCGTACGCCGATTCAATCGCCCGATGAACTTGGCCGGTTGGCGCAGGCGTTCAACCAAATGACCGAGCATCTCTTGCAGTTGTATCGTACCAGCCGAGAACTCAACACATCGATCGAAGTCGATGCCGTGCTTGGTGTGACGCGTCGCACCGTGCAGTCATTTGTGCCCGAGACCGAGACGCTGGTGTTGATGCGCAGCGACATGAGCATGCGCTACCTCGTCGATACCGACGCCCCATCCGAGATCAAGGCGTTGCGGATGAAGGCGATCGATATCGATCATCCATTCCTGCGCGATCTGGCGAGTGAACGGCGCACACAGATCTTTGCGGCGGCCGATGCGCCGCAGCTGAACCAACTCGGGTTGGGTGAGGATGCCGGATTCGCCACGCTGATGCTGACACCGCTGGTGGTGCAGGATCAGCCGGCTGGAACGTTGATCTTTGCCCATCGTGAGCCAAATGCCTTCGAGGGTGCCACTGAACCAACGCTGGTGGCGGTGGCAAATATGGCGAGCAGTGTGCTGTATAACGCGATCCTGTTCGATCGGGTGCAGAACGAAGCGAGTGAACGGCGTGCGATCCTCCAGTCGATCGCCGATGGGGTGGTTGTCTGTGATCCGGATCGTACGATTCTGCTGATGAATGCGGCTGCCGAGCAGATGCTCGAAATGCACGATTGGAAAGCAGGGCAGGTTCGCTTTGACAGCCTGCCGCTGGCGCGGGTCGAGGCCGGCCGCGATATTTTCGGCCGTGATGTTGGCGATATCGAACACTATCAGCTTGGCGATCGTATGCTGCGGCTGAGCCGTGCACCGGTGATCGCCGACACAGGCGATGTGCTTGGTGAAGTGATCGTCCTGCACGACATCTCGGCCGAGGCGGCTGTCGATCAGGCCAAGACGTTCTTCATCGCGACGATTTCGCACGAACTGCGTTCGCCGCTCACCGTGATCACCGGCTATACCGAGCTCTTGCTGCGCGGCATGATTGGCGACCTGACATCGGAGCAGAGTGAGTTGCTCGAACAGGTGCGTGGGCGTGCCGAACTCATGAACAATATCGTCAAGAATGTGATTATGATTGCAAGTATCGAATCGAACTCGCTCTATCTCGAAATCGAACCGCAAGATATGGCTGCTGCGATCGAGGTGGCGCTGTCACCATTGCGGAAGGCCTTTGCACGCAAACAGATCGCACTCCATGTCGATGTGCCCGACGACTTGCCGCCGGTCAAGGCCGATCGCGAGCAGCTCGGCATTATTCTCACACATCTGCTCGACAATGCGCGACGTTATACCGAGCGTGGTAGTGTCTCGGTACGGGCAACCCGCCTTGATAACGCGATCCAGGTCGATGTCAGCGACACCGGTCATGGTATTCCGCCCGAAGAGTTTCAGCGCCTGTTCACCCGCTTTCACCGGATCCGAGGTAACGATTCACCGGAACGCGGCAGTGGGCTGGGGCTTGCGATCACGCGCCAACTTGTCGAACGGCATGGTGGTCAGATCTGGGTGACGAGTAGAGTCGGCGAAGGTAGTACGTTTAGTTTTACCCTGCCAATAACACATGAGCACACCGACGCATTCTCAAGTGCAGACGCAACCGGAACGTCGGCCTGAGCGTTTGCGCTGGCTTGTGCTGGCCGCGCTCTTGCTTGCATTCCTCTCGATCTGCTGTGTTGCCGAACTTGTGACACGCGCACTTGTGCAGCGTGATGTTCGATCACCCCTGAATCTCCTTTCACAGGATCATGCTGACTATTCGCCCTGGCTGGTTGCGCTGGGGGTTGCAGCTATTCCGCCCGAACTTGCCGCAACCCAGGTGGCTGAACGTGCAACTGCAACTGCTGTGGCTCTGCTTGGAACGCCAACTCCGGTGGTCGTCGGCAGCCTGCCGACGGCAGTACTTGATGTGGTTCCGCCTCCACTCAATGCTCCAACGGCAACTCCCGAGCGGATCGATACGATCGAAGCCCCAACGGCAACACCACGCCCGGTCGGTTCGCTCCCGACAAGCGGTCCGATCGATATTCCGCCAACCGCGACGGGTGGCCCGGTTGCCGGTGGCCCCACAAATACAGCAGTTGCTGGAAGTACTGCGACGATTCCGACCGATAGTACACCAACCGCGACAAGTGGCCCGGGTGGGCCGACGACTACTACAGGGCCGGGTGGGCCGACGGCGACCACAAGGCCGGGTGGGCCGACTAGCACGGTTGCGGTTGGCACCAACACACCGGTGGTGCCGACCAACACACCGGTGGTGCCGACCAATACGCTGGTGGTGCCGACCAATACGCTGGTAGTGCCGACCAACACACCGGTGGTGCCGACCAACACACCG
>CALLZL010000383.1 GCA_937859575.1 uncultured Chloroflexota bacterium | reverse complement strand
CTATACGGCGAATGTCCTGCCGACCGAGGCAGGCGATTATACCTGGCGCATCTGGGGCACGATCGAAGGCACTGAGGTCGATGTGTCGATGACCAGTAGCCCCGAGACATTCAGTGCAGTTGAACCAAAAAGCGCGGTCGCCTTCCCGGCGGCCGATACGTTGGAACTGCGCGAGGCGCAGGCGGCGGCATCCACGGCGCAGACGGCTCTGATCGTCGGGGTGATCGGGATTCTGTTTGGAGTCATCGGGATCGCCGTAGGGGTGCTGGGGTTGCGCGCACGGCGCGCATAAGGGTGAAGGCATGGCGCTATCTTGCAGCGGCGATATGGCTGCAAGATAGCGCAGGATCAATAGTATGAAACGACGATTCGTCCTGCCGGCACTGTTGCTGGCATGGCTATGGGTTGGGCAGGCAGCGGCGCATGCCAATCTGGTGGCATCGAACCCGCGGGCCGGGGCATCACTTGCGGCAGCACCGGCCGAGATCGTGCTGAGGTTAAGCGAGGAGCTTGGTCCGGGGTTCAGCACCAGCGAGTTGTACAACAGCCGCCACCGTCTGTTTGATCCGGGTGGGGCGATCTTCGACCCTGCCGAGCCGCTGGTGCTGCGGCTGACGCTGGGCGAACTGCCGCGCGATAGTTATACTGCGGTATGGCGAGCCCGTTCGGCCGTCGATGGGCATATTACCGAGGGCAACATCCCATTTGGGATCGGAGTTGCGGCACCGGTCGGTGCACTGGCACCGCCGCCGGGATCGCCCGACCCCGCAACAGTGCTCCCGACGCCGTTCGAAGCCGCCATCCGTTGGCTGACCTACCTGCTGGCAGCACTGGCCTTCGGCAGCCTGCCGTTTGTACTGTTGGTCTGGCGGCCGGCTCTGCGAACAGTCACAGCCGCCGGTTCTGCCGCTGCTTCTTTTGCCCCGATCCCGCACCTGCTGCGCCGGCTATTGCTGGCCGGCGGGGTGCTTTTTCTGGCAGCCAATAGCCTGCTGTTCTGGCAACAGGCCGCTGCCGCCGCCGATTTGCCGCTAGTTGCGGCTTTCGGCACACCGCTGCTGCACATGCTCGGTGGGCGCAGTGGTCTGATCTGGCTGGTGCGCATGGCATGCACCCTTGCGATCCTTGCCCTGGCATGGCGCATGTCGGCCACCGATGAGGGCACAACCAGCGCATGGTGGCTGATGCTCGGCCTGGGTGGGGTGGTACTGCTGACCTTCAGCCTGAGCGGGCATGGAGCTGCCGAAGCCGAGGCTGCACTGCCGGCAGTTGTGGCCGACTGGCTGCATATGGCGGCCATGGTTGCCTGGCTGGGCGGGCTGCCACCGCTGCTGGCAACCATCCAGCTGGCGCGCCGTACACCTCACGGCCTGCCGTTGCTGCAGGCGCTCATCCCGCGCTTCTCGGCACTTGCCCTGCTGTGTGTCGCCATCCTCAGCCTCAGCGGAATCTATGCGGCGTTCATTCATATTGGCCGCCCCGAATTACTCGTCAGCACCAGTTATGGCTGGGTACTGATCGCGAAGATCGGGCTGTTTGGGCTGCTCATCATGCTTGGAGCACTCAATCTGCTGCTCTTTTCGCCCCGACTCCGCAGTGCCGGCCTGCAGGCGGCCGCATTTTTCAAGCATACGATCCGTGCCGAACTACTGGTTGGCGCCATCCTGTTGCTGGCGGTCGGGGTGATGATGAGCATCGCACCAAGCCGCAGCGCCTGGGAGGCACACGAACGCCTGGGGCTGGTCGAGTCGGCGGCTGTCGGTGATGTGGAACTGACGCTCTGGGTGGCACCAGGGCGGATCGGCGATAACGAGTTTGCGATTGATATAGCCGATCGGCGGCCGGCCGCCGCGGATACACCGGCGCAAGTATTGCTCAACTTCACCATGCCGGCCATGGACATGGGCACGCTCCAGGTCGCAACACAGCCGGCCGAGGCCGGCAGGCATGCGGTGCGCGGCAACTATGCCGCGATGGGTGGGCGCTGGCAGATCGAGGTTGTCGTGCGGCGCGCCGGCTTTGATGACGTGCGGCACACCTTCGAACTCGATATTGTGCAATCGGCGCTGCTGCCATGATTGGTGGTATACTCGCCTGCTACCGCTGCACAGAAAGAGAAGCGTATGCCGACCTTCCGCCCATTCGAGCTTGAACACTACCAGTCGCTTTATGAACACACGGTTGATTACAACCTGGCCGACAGCAGTGTGCGCTGCCTTGGCACACGCGAATGGCTGAGCGACGACGAGATCGCGGCGCTGCTTGATACCGGCCTGTTCTACCCCGAGGTAAACGGTACACGTGCGCTCCGCGAGGCGATTGCGGCGCTCTATCCGGGTGCCGCAGCCGAACAGATACTGGTAACCGTGGGTGCGTCGCAGGCCAATAGCATGGTGTGTGCCACCCTGCTCGAAGCGGGCGACGAGATTGTCACGATTGCTCCTGGGTATCGCCAGGTGTGGGGGTTGGCCCACAACACCGGCTGTGTAGTGCATGACATTGCACTGGATGCCGAAAACGGCTGGCGGCTCGACATGGCGGCGCTCGAACAGGCGATCACCCCCCGCACGCGGCTGGTGGCGCTGGTGAACCCCAACAACCCCACCGGCACCGTCTTCAGCCCGAGCGAAATGCAGCAGATCGTCGCCGCATGTGCCCGGGTCGGCGCATGGTTGCATGCCGATGAAGTGTACCGTGGCACCGAACTGGCCAGCGACGACGAAACGCCGTCGTTCTGGGGGATGTATGATCGCGTGATCTGCAGCGGTAGCCTGTCGAAGGCCTATGGCCTGGCAGGTTTGCGCATCGGCTGGGCTGTTGCGCCTGCCATGCTGATCGACGCGCTCTGGCGGCGGCATGAGTATGCGGTGATTGCGGCGGCAGCACCAAGCATGACCCTGGCAACAATTGCACTGCAGCCGGCAAAGCGGCATATGCTGCTCGAACGCCAGCGCCGGCTGTCGCGAACCGGGCGGCGGCTGATCATGGCGTGGCTCGAACAGCTCGACGGCCGGGTACGTATTCAGCCGGCGGCAGCCACCAGTATTGCCTTTGTGCGGTTCCATCTGCCGATCACATCGTTTGCCCTGGCCGAACGGATCCGGCACGACGTATCGGTGCTGGTTGCTCCCGGCAGCGCCCTGGGTGCCGAACACCACCTGCGTATTACCGTCGGCTATGAGCCGGCCAAAGTACAGGCGGCGCTCGATCGCATTGCAACCGTGATTGCACGGGTATGGGCGACGACGGGCGGCGTCTCTGGTCGGCCAATTTCGCACGGATCTGGGGTTCGAGCCTGGCGGCAGCCGGCGGCCAGGGGATGGATCGCACCGCCACGGCATGGCTGGCGCTGGAAGTGAGCGGCGATGCCGTGGCGATCGGGATGGTCTTTGCCGCACGCATGCTGCCCTCGTTGCTTTTTGGCCTGATTGCCGGCACGATCGCCGACCGGG
This sequence comes from uncultured Chloroflexota bacterium, assembly GCA_937859575.1. GTDB lineage: Bacteria > Chloroflexota > Chloroflexia > Chloroflexales > Roseiflexaceae > CALLZL01. The sequence continues at coordinate 5,911 of CALLZL010000383.1, read as the reverse complement.
CCGAACGCAGCCGGCAGCTGCTGGTGGTGTCACTGGCGAGCATGCTGCTCATGATCGGCTTTGGCGCACTGGTCGGGCTGGGTGCGATCCAGATCTGGCAGGTGGTGCTGTTTTCTTTTCTGGCCGGCTGTGTGCAGGTCTTCGACACTCCGGCACGTCAGGCGCTGGTACTCGATGCGGTACCACGCGAGACGGCACTGCGGGCGCTGGCGCTGGTGGCACTGGCGGCGCGCTTTGCGGCAGCCATTGGTGCGGCCGGTGCGGGGATTCTGATCACACGCAGCGGCGTACCAGCCGCCTTCCTGGTGATTGGCGGGGTGTATGGCGTGGCCGCCGCACTGGTTGTACTCCTCCGCATCACACAGACCCACCATACGCAAGCAGCGGTGCCGCCCTTCACGGCGGCGCTCAGAGATGCGGCACGATTGCTGGTTGATGTGCCGCGCCTGCGGCTGCTCAGTATCGCCGGAATCGCCTGCGAGATCTTCGCCTTCTCGTATATGAGCGCCTTGCCGCTCTATACCCAGGATGTGCTGCGGGCCGGTGCCGACGGCCTTGGATTGCTGAATGCGGCGGCCGCCATTGGCGGTGCAATTGCGGTGTTACTGCTCTCGCTGGTGCGTCATGATACACCGCGTGATCGGCTGCTTGGTGCGGTATTCTTGATCTACGGCATCGCGATTGTTGTGCTGGCAGCTACCCCCAGCCTGACCCTGGCGGTTGGCGTGCTGCTGGTGATCGGCTTCTGTGCCGGCGCGTTCGATCTGCTGCTACAGCTGCTGATCCAGACGGCCGTGCCCGATGCGCAGCGTGGCCGGGCGGTGGGGATCTGGGTATTGAGCCTGGGTTCGGCACCGGTTGGGCATCTTGAGATGGGGGCGCTGGCGGCCGGGCTGGGGGTGCCGCTTGCGCTGCTGATCAATGGCGGGCTGACGGTTGGCGCGGCGTTGTTGTTAATGGTGCGCGAGCGGAGTTTCCGCTGGCGTTCGTAGCTGGGTGTTGGCTATCTGTACCCACGGTCATCATCGATTTGCATGCCGGTCTGAACATTAGTAGCATGGAGTATGCAACACAACAGGAGTCACCGCATGCACTGCAAGTCGATCATCCTGCTGCTGGCCAGTGTTCTGGCAATCAGCAGCCTGCCCCACCGGGCACAAGCGGCGGTCGCCAACGGCTTCAGCGACACCCTGGTAGCACAGGTGGCCGCCCCGACATCCCTTGCATTTACCCCCGACGGTCGCATGCTGATCACATCGCAACTCGGCGCACTGCGGGTCTACAAGCAGGGTATGCTGCTTCCGGCTGCGGCGTTGTCTCTTTCGGCACAGATCTGTACCAATTCGGAGCGTGGCCTGCTGGGAATCGCCGTTGATCCACAGTTTGCCGTCAACAATTATGTCTACCTCTTCTACACCTACGATGCCGGCGGCAGTTGCAGCACGGCAATCAACCGCGTCTCACGTTTCACCATGGCGGGGGATCTCGTGCAGGCCAACAGCGAGCTAGTACTTGTCGATAACATGCCATCGCCCAACGGCAATCACAACGGGGGGGATCTCCACTTCGGCAAAGACGGCTGGCTGTATATCAGTATTGGTGATGGTGGGCCGGGGGCCAATGCACGGCGGCGTGATCTGCTTTCGGGCAAGATCCTGCGTGTTCGTAAGGAAGATGGTGCGCCGGCACCGGGCAACCCATGGAGCGGGCAGCGCTGCGGGGATCCATCCCCCGGCTTTGTGCGGCAGAACGGTATCGATTGTGCTGAAACATTTGCCTGGGGGTTGCGCAACCCGTTCCGGCTGGCATTTGATCCGGATGCGGCCACAACCCGCTTCTATATCAATGATGTTGGTGCCAGCACATGGGAAGAGATCAACCTCGGTATCGCCGGAGCCGATTATGGCTGGAATCTGCGCGAAGGGCCATGCAGTATCGGCGATCGTTGCATGCCGCCGTTCGGCGACCCGCCCGTGGGGATGACCAATCCAATCTTCGCCTATCACCGGCTCGATGATACACCCGCCTGTGCATCGATCACCGGTGGCGCTTTTGTACCGGCTGCCGCCGGCTGGCCGGCCGCCTACACCGGCAGCTACCTGTATGCCGACTATGGCTGCGGCAAGATCGTCCGGCTCACAGGCGGTTCGTCGGCCGGGTTCAGCTTCAGCCGCAGTGATTTTGCCACCGGGCTCGGCGCACCGATCAGCCTGCGCTTCGGGCCACATGCCGGAGGTATGGCGCTCTACTATACGCGTTATGGCGACGGCGGCGAAGTGCGGCGAATCGCGTATCTGGATGCGCCGCTGTTCGAAGTGGCATTGCCGGTGTTGCAGCGCTAACCACCCTTATGCGCCCTGCACCGAATGCAGCACAAACTCACGCCCCTGGCTCACAACCAGATCGCGGCCGTCGCACTGCGGGCAGATCGGCGCAGTCGTCGTGCAATCGACCGTATACTCGCAGTTGCAGCGGCGGCAGGTATACCCGAGCGGCACCGGCTCGATCACCAGCCGTGCACCGGCGGCGATTGTCTCTTTGGTGATCACATCGAAGGCAAATTCGATCACATCCGGCACCACCCCCGAATCGACCCCGATCCGAAACGTCATCTGTTCGATGCGCCGCATGCCATGGGCCGATGCCTGTTCGATCGCCAGGTCAACGGCATCCTGCAGCATTCCGATCTCGTGCATGGTTGTGTCCTTTGTTCTAGCGGCTGCCGCACTATAATGCAGGCTGCCGTTGTTCAGCGTTATATCTGCGGCGGATCCAGCGCAGCGCCAGCTTGACCCCATAGGCGGCCGGCGGCGAGAGCGGCGCACCAAAATCAAACTGGTGGGCCGGGATCGTCACCCACCAGGCGGCCGGTGCATGGCCATACAGCTCACGGGCCCATGCCAGCAGCGCTGCCGGGCCGGCGTGGTGCGCCAGGGGGGGTGCCTGCGCCGCCGGCAGCAGCGCCTGGATGGTGACCTTCGGCAGCATGCGTGCATCGGCGGCATCGAGAAAGAGTGCATGGCGGGCAGCAGCAAGGCGTGGAGCCAGTTCGGGCAGTAACTGATGGGTTTCTATCACCTGCATCCCCGGCAACTGCCAGGCGGCGATCTGCGCGGCGCTACAGCGGCCGGCGGCATCATCGCCGCGCAGATCGTTACCATAGCCGATCACCAGCCATGTTGCCGTATCCATGATCAGCGTGCCGCCGTGTCGAGCAGCGGACCGTGGGCATCAAACAGTTCGATCTGCAGCGGCATACTGCCGATGGCATGCGTCGAACAGCTCAGGCATGGATCAAACGCTCGCACCCCCGCTTCAATACGGTTCAAAATCCCTTCGCTGATCGCTGTTCCGTGGATATAGTGGCGCGCAATCTGCGCCACCGTGCGGTTCAGCGCCAGATTATTCTGGCCGGTCGCGATCAGTAGATTCACACTGCTGATAATCCCATCGCGATCCACCTGATATTCGTGGAACAGGGTACCGCGCGGCGCCTCACTGACGCCAACCCCGATCAACTGATTAATACCGGCCTCGGCGCGGACATGATCAGACAAAATGTCGGGATCGGCCAGCAGCTGTTCGATCTGCTCGATCGCCGCCAGGATCTCGATCAGGCGTGCATAGTGGTAGAAGAAGGACGAATTGACCGCTCCGGCGCCATGGCTGCGGAAGGTACGCAGGGCGGCATCGGCGGCCGGGGTGCCGATCCGGCGACAGATATTGAGGCGTGCCAGCGGGCCGACGCGATAGCACCCATCGGGGGAGCCCTGCGGCCGGTAGAAGGGAAACTTCAGGTATGACCATGGCTCGACGGCCTCGCCGATGAAATCACGGTAGTGCGCCGGATCGAGCTGATCGGCCACAACCACTCCCGTGCTATCGACAAAGCGGATCCGGCCTGCGTAATGTTCCCATTCGCCATCCGGCCCAACCAGCCCCATAAAGAGCGTCGGGAAGTTGCCAAAGATCTCGGCCTCTTCGCGGTACTGCGCCAGCAACGCCTCGAAGCGCTCGAGTGCCAGCGTGATGGTCGCATACACCTCGGGCAGCCAGTTGGCGATCTGCTCGCGGCCGGCAACCGTCAGCGGCGCCCGCACGCCACCAGGCACAGCCCAGGCCGGGTGAATCTTGCGCCCGCCGAGCACTTCAATGACCTCCTGGCCAAACTGGCGCAGGCGGATCCCACGGCGGGCCAGTTCCGGCTCGACAGCCGCCAGGCCAAACACATTGCGCTGCGCCGGATCACTCTCCATCCCCAGCAGCAGATCAGGGGCGCTCAGATGGAAGAAGCTCAGTGCATGCGATTGGATCATCTGCCCGAGATTCATCATACGGCGCAGTTTGGCGGCAGCCGGCGGGATCGTCACCGCCAGCACCGCATCACCGGCCTTGGCCGACGCCAGCAGATGGCTGACCGGGCAGATCCCGCAGATGCGCGACGTGATCCCCGCCATCTCCCACAGTGGGCGCCCACGGCAGAACTGCTCGAAGCCGCGAAACTCGGTGACATGAAAGCGGGCTTCGTGCACCTCACCGCTCTCATCGAGGTGAATACTGATCTTGGCATGGCCCTCGATCCGGCTCACCGGATCGATAATGACTGTCTGTGCCATTCTGAGCTCTTTTCTTCTTTCAGTAGCACGCCGGCAGCAGCGCGACACTACCGCTAGCCAAACTTCAGGCGGTCGCGTGCATCGAGTTCTGCGGGCCCGCCGCCAAGCAACTCTTCGATGACGGCGCGAATCCGAGCCGCCGGCGGCGGGCACCCCGGCAGATAGTGATCCACCGCGACAACCGCATGCACCGGTACGACGCGATCGAGCAACTGCGGCACGATTCCGGCTTGCTGCGGGATCTGCCCCTGCAGATCGACACCATCGACATAAACCGACTGCAGCACATTGATCGCCGGGCCGAGCGGGTTCCGCAGCGCCGTGACATTGCCGGTGACGGCACAGTCGCCGAAGGCGATCAGCAGTTTGGTGTTATTGCGTACCCGGTGGATCATCTCCAGATGTTCGTGGTTGGCGATCGCCCCTTCCACCAGCGCCACATCGACATCCTCGGGGTAGCGTTTGACATCGGCGATCGGCGTGAACACGATATCGACCATACTGACGAGGTCGATCAACCATTCATCGAGATCGAGGAACGACATGTGACAGCCGGAGCAGCCACCAAGCCAGACGGTTGCAAGTCGTACTCGCTGCATAATGTCACCTGCGCTCCTTTCGAGCGTTCATGATCAGTGCGATCCGCGCCGGTTCGTGCTGCATTTCGCCGATCGTCGAGCCGCGCAGGAAGATCGCCCCGGTCGGGCAGGCGGCGGCACACTTGCCACACGCCGTACAGCTCGCAGCATCGCCCCATGGCTGCTGCAGATCGGTGATCAAGCGCGACTGCACGCCACGCCCGGCAAGATCCCAGGTATGCACCCCCTCGACCTCGTCGCAGACGCGTACACAGCGTGTACACAACACGCAGCGGTTCTGATCGATACCGAAACGGGCATGGCTGATATCAACCGGAATGGATGGCGCGAGATACTCATAGCGAACATGATCCATACCGACCGCCACCGCCAGATCCTGGAGTTCGCAGTGGCCATTGGCGACACATACCGAGCAGACATGGTTGCGCTCGGCGAAGAGCAGCTCGACGATCATACGCCGATAGCTGCGCAGGCGTTCGCTGTTGGTCGTGATATTCATACCCTCGGCGACGGCGACGGCACACGCGGGTTGCAGTTTGGTACTGCCCTCGATCTCGACCACACAGAGCCGGCAGGCACCGACGGTCGAAAGGCCGTCGAGCTGGCAGAGGGTAGGGATGCGGATCCCGGCGGCGCGTGCCGCATCGAGTATCGTCTCGTTTTCAGCGGCGCTGACGGCGATACTCGATGCGGCAC
>CALLZL010000382.1 GCA_937859575.1 uncultured Chloroflexota bacterium | reverse complement strand
CGCCGTTGCCACAGGCTAATCCCCGACCGCAGCAGTCAAACGGAGGAGGCGCGGAACCGCCGGCCCGAGAATGACAACAAACAGCGAGGGGAAGATCAAAAACACCATCGGGAAGAGCATCTTGATCGGTGCCTTCTGCGCCTCTTCTTCGGCGCGCTGCCGGCGGCGAACGCGCATCTGATCCGATTGGATGCGCAGAATACGGCCAATCGAGACACCAAGTTGCTCGGCTTGTATCACGGCGCTGATAAACGTCTGCACATCATCAACCCCACAGCGGTCGATCATCTCTTTCATGGCCTCGCGGCGGGCTCGCCCCAGGCGTGTATCACTCAACACCCGGCGGAACTCGCGCGACAGCGGATCATCCCACTTCTCGATCAATCGCTGCATTGCCTGATCGAACGACAGGCCGGCTTCGACACAGATACACAACAGATCAAGTGCATCGGGCAAGGCCTTCACGATCAGTTTCTTTCGCTTGGTGATCTGCTGACCCAACCAGATCCCCGGCAGCAAAAAGCCGAGCCCACCACCAATTGCCGTATACAGCAGCGCCTGCAGTGGCTCGACCGACCCGGCGACAAACGTCACCATGCCGAAGATCAGAAAGAGCCCGATCGCCAGCCCCATCCGGATCCCGGTAAACATTGTCGGCGTCAGATTGTTGGGGTTGCCGGCCTGGGCCAGGCTGATCCGCAATCGTTCGGCGCTCTGCTTCGGCCCATAGCGGCCAAGAAAGTTGAGGATCGAACGCGCCAGCGGCACCAGCACACGCTGATTAAACGGCTGCGCCAGTTCGAGCTCTTCGAGCGACATCGAACGCTCGGTAAACTGGGTCAACCGATCGCTGATTGTGTCCGGCTGAGTGTTGCGCCGCATTCCAAGCGCAACCATGCCGATCCCAACCAGCAACAGCATTCCAATACCGAAGATTGGCAACAACGACGCCATAGAACGTCCTTACACTTCAATATCGACAATCTTCATGATGGCAAAGAACCCAACCATAATCATCACACCTGATGCCAGCGGCAGGCAACACCATGCATCCGGCGGCAACCCGAAGGTAAAAATTGGGCTCATGTAGGTCGGGTTGATGACGGTAATCATGATCGCGAGCACGATCGGCAACCCGGTGATGACATACGCCGAAATACGCCCCTGCGCCGTCAGCACCTGGATCTCACCCTTGATGCGAATGCGCTCACGAATGGTATGCCCGATCGTGTCGAGAATCTGCGCCAGATTCCCACCCGATTCCATCTGAATATTGACGGCTGTAATCAGAAGATCCAGGTCGTCCGACGGTACTCGCTTGAGCAGATTGTCGAGTGCCGCTTCGGTGCTCAACCCCAGCCCGACCTCTTGCACCACCCGCCGATACTCGGCGGCTGTCGGCTGTGGTGCCTCACGCGAAACCAGTTCCATTGATTGCAGCAGGCTATACCCCGAACGCAGCGAGTTTGCCATCATGCTGATCGTGTCGCCTAGCTGCGCATTGAATTTACTGACCCGTTTGCCGGCGGCATAGCCGACATACAGGTTCGGTGCGAACGATACCAGCACAAACCCGACGATGCTCGTCAGCAGCATGGCTTCATTGCTGGCGCGCCCGAGGAACGCCCCAAAAGCCGCACCGACACACGCCGCCAGAAATTTGATCAAATAGAATTCGGTTACCGTCAGCTTCAGATCGGCACGCGCCAGATCACGTCGCGTCTGGTTTCCACGCTCACCCTTGCCAACCACCGCATCGATCTGATCGATCGTACGCGCCTTCTGGGCGGTCTTCTCTTCACGGCGACCGGCAAATTGCGAGAGTCGATCATCGACTTCCGGTGCACTGCCTTCCATGCGTCGCCCGATCGCCGCAAACACGACAATCACGACAACGAATACCAGGCCGGCAAGCAGATACGGAATAAGCTCTGACCCCAGCATCGCTCTCCTCTTTTAGAAGCGATCCAGCCCACCATAGCCGAAAATATTGGGCGGCAGGTAGATATTACGCTCTTCGAAGCGATCAACAAACTTTGGCCGGATACCGGTCGGCTTCAACTGGCCGATCACTTTGCCGCGCTCGTCAAGCCCTTGCTGCTCGAACACAAAGATATCGGAAAGCACGACCACATCACCCTCCATGCCCTGAACTTCGGTGATGTAGAGCGTCTTGCGCGAACCGTCTTTCAAACGCCCAAGCTGGACGATCAGATTCACTGCCGAGGCGATTTGCTCACGAATAGCGCGCACCGGCAGATCCATCCCGGCCATCAGACACATCGTTTCGATACGGGCGATGGCATCACGGGGCGTGTTGGCATGCAGCGTCGTCATCGAGCCGTCATGGCCGGTGTTCATGGCCTGCAGCATTTCGAGTGCCTCGCCACCACGACACTCACCAACGACGATGCGCTCGGGCCGCATACGCAGACAGTTGATCACCAGATCGCGGATGCTGATCTCACCCTTACCCTCGACATTCGGCGGGCGCGATTCAAGCGGTACCACATGATCCTGCCGCAACTGCAACTCAGCGGCGTTCTCGACGGTAATAATGCGCTCGTCGTCGGGAATAAACGACGACAACGCATTCAGCATGGTCGTCTTCCCCGAACCGGTACCACCCGAGACAACCACATTGAGCGAGGCACGCACACAGGCCGACAGAAACTCGGCCATTTCGCGGGTCAGCGAGCCAAACCGGATCAGGTCGTCGATCGACACACCATCTTTCTTGAATTTGCGGATGCTGATCGTCGGCCCACACAGCGCAATTGGCCGAATAACGGCATTCACACGGCTCCCATCCGGCAGGCGCGCATCAACCATCGGCGACGACTCATCGATACGGCGGCCAAGCGGCGCGACGATCCGGTCGATCACCCGCAAAACATGCGGCTCGTCGTTGAAGGTAACTTCGCTGAGAGTAATCTTCCCCTTGCGCTCAACATAGATTCGCTTCGGGCCATTGACCATGATTTCGCTGACATCCGTATCGTTGAGCAGTTCTTGCAGCGGCCCAAACCCGAGAATATCGGCAGCAATACTTTCGAACATACGCGCCCGTTCGGCACGCGTCATGACGATCGCTTCCTTTTCGATGATCGCATTAAAGATCTCTTCGACTTGCTGCCGCACGCGAGACGTATTGGTGAGATCAAGCTTTGGATCCAGCTCATTAATCAACTGCGTCTGCACGCGTACCTTGAGATCGGTACTGCTTTCGTCCTCGCGGCGGGCTGTTGGGGCCGGGCGCGCCAGATGCGGGCTCTGCCCGGCAGATGCTGCCGGTGATTCGGGGTTGGCTGAACCAATACGCTTCAGAAGCGACATAGCAGGTCTCCTCTAACGTCGGGGAAGTAAACGCCCAAAGAGGCCTTTAGGCGGATCGTTTGGTTCATTGGATGAACCGCTCTTGCCACCCTTTGGCCCACTCGAAATCAGGCCGGCAAGAGCAAAAATGGCCTTTGAAGCATCATGGTTGCGCTTGTCGATCACAAGCGGTACCCCCTGGTTGAGCGCCAGCGTCATATCGTTGCCGGCATTCGGGATCTGCAGCGCGACTTTGTGCTGGATATTCTCTTCGACATTCTCGACTCGGATACCCAGCCGGCTATCGGCCTTGTTGAGCACCAGCACGATCTTGTCGGAAGCGTATCCGAGCAGTTCGGCCACTTCAAGAAACAGCTTGATATTCTTAATACACGACATCTCAAGCGTCATCAGGGTAATAATCCGATCGGCGAGGTCGAGCACCGCCAGTGCGCGATCCTGGAACGACGACTGGGTATCAACAACCACATAGTCGTACTCTTTCTTGAGCGCCTCGAGGATGGCACGCAGATTATCGGCCGATACAAGCTCGCCGGTCTGTGGGTTGGGGGGCGCCAGCAAGATGCGAACCTGGGTGGCATGCGGTGCCAGCACATCGTTGATCAGGTCTTTGTCGAGCTCGTTAATACGCCCGACCAGATCGGCAATGGTCTTGGTCGAAACCAGGTTCATGAGCACGCCGATATCGCCAAAGATCAGGTTACCGTCAACCAGCACGACCTTCTTGTTGCTGACCTGGCGCAGGGCAACCGCGAGGTTGGCCGCCACCGACGACGTACCAACGCCACCTTTGGGGCTAAAGACGGCAATAATCTGCCCCTGCGCACCGGCTTCTGCGGCGGCGGCGGCTTCGGTTGCCGCAACATAGTGGCGCGAGCTTTGTGTCTGTAGCCGATAGACATGCCGGATGGCTGCATACAACTCTTCGGCGGCGATCGGCTTGATCAGGAACTCACGTGCCCCGGCAAGCATCGAGCGCCGCAGATAGTCGTTCTCGCCCTGGACGCTCATCATAATGACCTGTGCCGTCGGCACCTGGTTGACGATCGCCTCGGTCGCAGCAATGCCATCCATATCGGGCATGTTAATGTCCATCAGGACGACATCGGGCTGATGTTGCTTGGCCATGGCGATCGCTTCACGACCGGTACTCGCCTTGGCAACAACTTCTATATCTTTTTCAAAGAAGAGCAGCTTCTCAAGGTTCTCGCGCGTTTCGGTAATGTCATCGACAATCATCAGCCGAATGCGCGGTGGTCCCTCCTGCTCGGAACTACGCGATCCTCCTGCCATGCCAGCCCCTCTCGCGTTACAGTCTGTTCGTTTCTGGTGGTATTTCTATTATAGATCGTTTGCCATGCAAATGCATGGCACTCATGACAAGAAAGCATATCGCAGAGTGTAATACGGCAGTTTTGCTGCCGTATTACTGTTGATATGCTCCTAGGGCCGGAATGGGGTTGGTGTCCGTGTCGGCCCGGGTGTCAACTGCTCGACAGGTACCGGCGCCAGCGGTATCGGCTCCGGCAACGGCAGGCCGAACTGCGATACCAGCAATTCCAGCGTGACACCAGATGTCTCTTCGACAACCGTATCGCCACGGCCGCGCAACACCAGCGTGATCGGTGTTTCAGGCTCCTGAGCGCGCGTGAAGTTCACGATCTCGGCCTGCTGATCATTCACGGCGATCAGCAATGTCCAGGTGCCGGTCGTGATAAAGCCACTGCCCGACTGCCGCCCCGTCGGTGGCGTAGCACCAGCCGGCGGCGGCGGTGCACCGGCGGCCGGGGTCGGCGTGGCACCATCGGCCGCAACTTCCGGCGGAGCCGGGCGCAACACACCGAGAACCTTCACATTCTGCACCAGCGTCTTGGTCGTGCGGAAGATCGTCGGCACTTCGACAATCGTCACCGTCGGCAGCCCGGTCGTCGGATCAGGTGCAATCGTCGGGCGCAGGATCACCCGCTCGATCTGGAAGGTCATCACCAGATCAACGAAATCCCCTTCGCGCACCTGATCGCCGACACCAGTGAGGTTATCGACTTCGATCGAAAGTGCTTTGACAGGAATATCATTGGGTGACTCGGGTGTTGGAATCTTGAGTGCCAGGCCCGAATCGATGAACATATCGGCCCGCAAGATCTCGCCGATATCAATATCGCGTGTCGCGACCTTGTTGGCCAGTTCGCTGAAACTGGTGAAGTATGATCCCGGATCCTGGTTATACCGCGATTCAGGGATCTCGGTGGTTGTGAGGAATGTGTTGAGATCCGTGACCAGCGATTCGTTGCGAATCTGTGCCCGTGCGGCAACAACCTGTATCTGCAGCTCGGGTGTCGCCGTCGGCGGAGCAACCTCGACAGGCTGTGCGCCCCCCGATGTGCCGCCACCCATGACCATCAGCAGCAGCACCGCAGCTGCGGCAGCAATGACAACCCCCAGCAGGAGGAAGACCCGACCTCCTCGCCTCATACGCTGTGAGCCTTTCTTTCAGCAGGCATGCGGAAAAACAGCTTTCTGGAATACTTGTGTGCATTATAGCATAGCATAGCAAGTAGGGCTTTGGAATGCGTTTTTGTTCTTGCGGCAGTGGGCGGTCGCTATGCGACCGCCCACTGCCGATCGGATCTACCGCACCTACTTGCCAAGCCAGGTGGTATAAACACAGAGCTTACGATCCGGGCAGTAGTTGGTACCCTCGGGATCAACAACCACATCATCGGCGGTGATGGTCACATCAAAGGCCAACGAGACATTGTTATCTTCGGCGCGTGTATCGCTGCTGAGGCCGGATGTTTCGCGAACCAGCCCGGTTGCCGGGTAGGGGATCGTCCCGTTGGGGCCACTATCGACAACCACGACGATCTTCCATGTGCCGACTTGCTGGCTCTTCATGTAGGCCAGCGGGTTGACTTTTATGCACTGCGGCCCGATCGCGGTGTCGCACCATTCACTGCCCAGGATCGTCCGGCTGATCCCCTGAGCCGGTATGTTCTCGGCGCTCAGATCGCGGAACCGTATCTTGGCATACAGCTTGTTGTGCGGTAGTGGCGGTTCGAATTGGATCGGCGGGTTCGGATGTGGGTTGGGCGGCGTCACCCCCGGTGGGTAGAGGAAGAGATCGACGAAGAACTGGTTATTGGCATACTCATCCCAGGCGTTCCGGCCATAACTGACGGCCCGCGTCGGTGTCTCGAAATCATTGCGGTTGAGGATGTTGACCTCAAGTTGCACATCATTGCCATTGCGGATGAGTTCGACCGCCTGCCGTGGCGCACTCGGGTCGGGGAAGCGCAGATCCGGGCCGCCGGGCAGCACGACGACGATGCTCAGCGCATAGAGCTTGGGTGTCTGCGATGATGCCTCCTGGTTGGGGTAGCCATCGCCGCGCAACTGCGCCCGATACTGGAAGCAGTTGACATCAAGGATGCCGGTTGCTTCGAATGAGTTATTCCCATCGACCGAGAAGGTCGCCCCACCCGGCGCACCATCAACCTCCTGCCAGGCGCTCCATGTCACATCGCTGCCCTGGCAGGGCTGCGCACCACTACCGACATTCGTCGAGGTGCGAATCTCGACCCGAATATCGGTGTTGAACGGCAGATCGGTGCGCCAGACGATCTCTTTGATCTCGACGCCTGATCCGGCCTGGATGCGGCGTGGTTGCGAAATGAAATAGCCATCGGGAGCGTAGCTTGGGTTCTGTGGCTCGGCGCCGATCTCACCACGGAAGATCGTATCACGCGCCTGGCTGGCGGCATTGGCACCACCGATCACATACACCCACGCCGTGCGCGGCCGGCCGACGGGGTCGAGCTTATTGGAAGGTATGATCGCATAGCCGGCACGATCGCGGCCGGTATCGCCCGAGGGTAGATTAAAGGCCTGGAAGTTGGCGAGGAAGAAGGCACCGCTCACCTGGTTGCCGAAGCGCGCAAAGGTCAGATCCTCTTCGATCAGGCCATACGAGGTGGTATTGTCGGGTGCGGTGTTGCCGCTGCGCCCACCGGCATAATAGACGGTGCCGCGCCACATGAAGGCGCCATGGCGGTTGCGTGCCGTGGTGGCAACTGCATTATCGCCGAGCGCACTGCCGGGGGCACCACTTCCGTCACGCGTCAGCGTGCCATCGGCAGCGATCACATACTTGAAGATCTGAGCCGTCGATGTGGTGTTGGAGGTCTCGCCGCCAATGATATACAGCACATCCTGGCGGGTCCGGTGGAGCGGTTCCGGCCCCGGTCCCCCACCCCCCGCCGTATTGAACAGGCCGGTGTTGGGGGTTTCGGTTGGGAATGCCGGATCGACTGGAATACGGTAGAAGGTGCTGCTCCAGCCGGGGGTGTTGGTACCGGGCTGCACCAACTGGCCGCTGGCATTGATCTCGGCATAGAAGATGCGATCCGAGAAGGCGGTTGCTCGGGTTGAGCCACCCGAAGGAGTATAGACCTGACGCCCACCGATCACATACAGGAATGTCCGCCCGGTTGGGGTTGAGCGAACAATGGCCGATGCTCCTTCGACACCGCAGACAAACGGGTTGATCGGGCAGTTTTCAAACGGTGTCGAAGGCAAGGTCGGGCCGGCGGCCCAACCGGTGATCGATCCATTCACGACCGTCGCAATCTCGACCGAGCTACTCGAAATCGAGTTCTGACCACTGCTGCTATCGCTGCTGCCGGGGCGCACCGAGCCACCAATCACATACAGATAACCATTGCCGGCCGCCGTATTCGTGATACGCGCCGCGACGGCCGGCGCACGCCGGCGGTCGGTGGGCGATACTACCGCACTATCATGGGCAACCGAACGCAGGTTGGTGAGTTGTGTCCAGGGAGGGGTACCCGTCAGTGTGCCGGTTGCCGGATTGATCGTCGCACGATAGACGCGGTTGGAGCCTTTGGAATCGGCGCTGCCGTCGTCGCCGCCAACCACAAAGATATGGTTGCCGATACTCGCAACCCCGGCTTCGGTAATCGCCGTCGGGAAGTTCTCGGCCGAACCAGGTGCAAACCACTGCAGATTACCGACTTGGGTCAACTCGACGGCACCGCGCTGGATCTCCGGCTCCTCAGACGGTAGTGTCAGCGATGTCAGGGTTGAGGCACCGGTTTCAAACTGGCCTGCAATCACTTCATCCACCGGTTCATCGAACTCAACCCCGGCGCGGGCCGGGGCGGGCGGCAGGGCGGCAAACGCGATGGCTGTGATCAAAAGCATCAACAGCATCCGCGCCCTGGGCATACGCCTGTGAGTAACGGTCGTCATGATATGCCTTTCAGTCAGGGGAATGGGCGAGCAGCGGTAGTATCGCACAGATTGCGCGGCCGCTGCTATCTGCTATGCCAAGGCGTCGGGGCCAGGGTTGCCGCCCCGGTGAGCCCGACGCCTGTTTGTACCGTGTGGTAGGAGAGCGTGTGATACGTCGTGCGCTGGTGGGGGCAGAGCGCTGCCCTACCCCCACCGGGGCCGCAACTCAACTCGATCAGGAGTCGAGCGGCGGGCAGATCGGCTGCTCGATCGGCGGCTTGCTCAGGTCGAGCGTAATCGGTACGGTCACCGTTCCGCCGAGTGTCCCCGGATCGACCCCAACCACGATTTCGCTCGCGGTGCCGCTGGTCGTGACAAGCAAGCCATAGGTACGGCCGGTGCTTGCCGAGGCATCCTCTGGTGCACGGTAGGCGACCCATGCGCTCAGGGTGTACTTACCGGGCGCGAGATTGCCGATCTGGTACGAAAGCTGGCGGCCAGCGCTGGCATCAGCGATGATCGGCGCCACCGTACGCGAGCCCGACTCGTCGGTCAGTGTGACAAAGCCGACGGTATCGGAGTTCACCCCGACCGAGGTAAAGCGCGGGTCGGTCGGCACTTCCGCCACCGACATGCGGTCGGTTGCCGGGCGGAAGCCGGCGGTACACTGGCCGAACTCAGCATCGATCTGGATGCTCTGGAAGATCCGGTTGAGATCCGAGCGGTCGAGCGCCGACAGCACGTTGTCGCGGTGCGAAGCAATCTCATCCAGCTTGGTTTCGTCGATGCCGCCCAACG
>CALLZL010000381.1 GCA_937859575.1 uncultured Chloroflexota bacterium | reverse complement strand
CAGCTGCGGCTGGTGTTCGGCAACTGCCGCCAGCGCTGCCGGCCCATCGCTTGCCGTCACGACCCGATACCCTTCACGCCGGAGATACAGCTCAACGACTTCAACGATCGTGGGTTCGTCATCGACAATCAGGATGGTTTCGCGCCCCGGCATCAGAAGGCCGGTCGCCGCGTATGCCAGTCGGTTGCCTGTTCGTAGGCATAGGCCGCGCGCAGCACCCGTGCCTCGGCCCATGCCGGCCCGATGATCTGCAACCCGATCGGCAGCTGCTCGCTAAAGCCGCATGGCAGTGTAATCGCCGGGATGCCGGCCAGATTAAATGGTGCGGTGAAGCGGGTCAGTGTTGGTGCCGCCGCAACGGCATCGGTGCCAGCGCGTGTCGGTGCCGTCACCGGTGTCGTGGCCGTCAGCACGAGATCGGCCGTCTCGAACAGTTGCTCCAATCGCCGCCGCCATGTCGTCTGGTAGCGGCGTGCCATGGCGTATTCGGTGGATGTGAAGCGGGCACCGCTCTCCATGCGTGCCAGAACATCGACGCCAAACTCATCGCGCTGGTCGCGCAGTCGTTCGTGATGATAGGCTGCTGCATCGGCGGTCGTCATCAGGGTGTTATAGGCGCGTGCCTCGGCCGCATCACCGAGATCGATGGTGTGCAGTTCGGCACCAAGCTCTTGCAGGCGATCAGCGGCGGCTTGCACCGCCGCCAGGATCGGTGCGTCGGCATCACCAAAATGGCTGTCGATCGCCAATCCGATCCGCATGCCCCGTACGCCGGCACCGAGTTCCGCCAGATAATCATCGACCGGCATGTTCACCGACCATGGATCGCGTGGATCGTAGCCGGCCAGAGCGCTGAGCATGATCGCAGCATCCTCGACACTCCGCGTCATGGGCCCGACATGGTCGAGGTTCCAGCTGAGCGGAATGACGCCGCGCACACTGATACGGCCGAAGGTTGGTTTGAGCCCGACGATCCCGCAGAGTGCTGCCGGGATGCGAATGCTGCCACCGGTGTCGCTGCCGAGCGCCGCCATACAGAGCTGGGCCGCTACCGCAGCGGCCGAGCCGCCTGATGATCCGCCACTGATCCGGGCCGGATCCCATGGGTTGGCAACCGCGCCGTAGTGCGGGTTTTCGTTGGTGATGCCGAGCGCCCATTCGTGCATATTAAGTTTTGCCAGGCTGATCGCACCGGCATCACGCAGCCGTGCCACCGGCTCACAATCGGCGGTCGGCACATACTCACGCAGAAAGCGGGTACCGGCGGTCGTACGTACCCCGCGTGTTTCATACAGGTCTTTCAGGGCGATCGGAATGCCATGTAGCGCGCCACGGTACTTGCCGGCGGCGATGGCCGCCGCCGCACCATGGGCTTCCTCCAGGGCCGCATTGGCCGTCAGGGTGATCACACTATTGAGCAATCCATCAATCTGTGCGATGCGATCCAGATGCGAGCGCACCAGTTCTACCGGCGAGATCGTCTGCGCGGCGAGTGCCGCCGCCGCTTCGGCGATCGAGAGTTCGGTCAGGCTCTGCGCCATACCGTCAGCCCCTTTCAACGCGTCAGCCAGCCGGCATACAGTGCCCGCTGCTGATCGCTTGCGTCATCACCTACCACCAGATCGAGTCGGTCGGCCGGTGCCTCGGCCAGAGTTAGTTCGACATCAAGCAGATCATCGCGCCGGAAGAGGGTCAGACGCACCCGATCAGCAGGTTTGCGTTCGCCAATGCGTGCCGCCAGGCGCGCTTCGTCAATGCGGATGCCGTCGAGGGCCACAAGCTCGTCGCCGGCATAGATCCCGGCCTGGTATGCCGGGCCGTCGGCGCGCACCAGCGCCACCTTCAGCTTTCCATGTTCGCTCTTGAGCCGCATGCCATGCCATGCTGTGCCGCCACCGCTCCACTGCGGCACAATACCGACATATGCCAATGCTCCGGCATAGTCAAGCTCGGCGGTTCCTCCGACATAACCGGCGAAGAAATCGCCAAAATCGGCGACCTGTTCATCAACTTCGCCGACGGTTGCCTCGACGATGTCGCGAAAGCCGTGCCCTTCGGCAAAACCGGGTCCTTCGGCCGGGTAGCGGTGCAACATGGCGCGCATCACATCATCGAGCGAACGAGCACCAGCGGTACGACTGCGGATCTCGAGATCGAGCAGTAATGCCACCAGGCCGCCTTTCAGATAGTACGAAATACTGCTGTTGTCGCTGTTCTCATCAGGCCGGTAGAATTTGATCCAGGTGTCGAAACTGCTCTGCGCCAGGCTCTGCAGCTGCCGCCCCGGTTGTGCCTGCAACTTCAGGATGTTATCGGCCAGAATGGCGCGGTAGCGTTCGGCTGTGATCAGCCCGGCCCGCAACAGGATCAGGTCGTCGTAATAACTGGTAACCCCTTCCATGACCCACAACTCACGGGTGTAGTTCTCGCCGCGATAGTCGAATGGGCCAAGTGGCGCCGGTCGGATGCGCTTCACATTCCACACATGGTAGAACTCGTGCGAGGTCAGGCCAAGAAATCGTTCGTAGGCATGCTCGGGTCGAAAACCCCAGCGATCGAAGATATTCGTGACGCTATTGCGGTGTTCGAGCCCACCATACCCGCCGTCGGTCAGGTGGATGATAAAGACATAGCGGGTATAGGGCAGGCCGCCGAACATGTCACGGGTCGTTTCGACAATCCGGCGGGTATCGCTCACGATCCGGTCGGTATCTTCATTGCCATGCCCCCAGATCGCGATCTCGTGCGGAATTCCATCGACCTGAAAGTGGAACAGCCGGTGGGTGCCGCATTCGAACGGCGAGTCGACCAGATGATCATAATCGTCGGCCACGAACCACTCGCCCACCTGCGCGAGGCCGGTCGTCACATGCCAGTCGGCCGGGGTTTCGATCCGCACATGATGGGTTTCAGCGGTGCGGCCCGGCAGATACATACAGAGGGTTGCCGGGTTGAAATAGCCATGGGTGGCATCGAGATGGCTGGTACGGACAGAAAGTTCGAAGGCATAGACGAGGTACCGGATGGTGATCCGGGTTGCGGTGCCGGTCGTGATCCGCCATGTCGTCTTGTCGAGCTTTTCCCATGGCAGCGGGGTTGTGCCGGCTGCCGCGCTGAACTGCTGCACATGGCGCGCATAATCACGCACCAGATACGAGCCGGGTGTCCACACCGGCAGCGCGACATCGAGGGGTGTGTTGCCGCTGTGTTCAAGCTCGATCACGACATGAAACAGGTGCGAATGAGGTTGCGGCATGCCTATCGTATACTGGATGGTCACGCGGTTGGTATGCTTTCTACATGCAATGCGCCCGGCGCATCGAATGGATACGCCGGGCGAAAAGGGCCGCCATCAGGCGGTATAGGGTGCAAACAGTTGGGCCTGGAGATACCCGAAGAGCGGTGAGTCTTCCGATATCAGTTCGTGCAGTTCGACCATGCGGCCGGCCTGGTCGCGGCGCTTCCAGATGGCCTGGGCAAAGGCATCATCACGACCGATCTGTTCTTTGAGGAAGGCATAAAACTGCTTGAGCGACGTGCAGAGCTCGCGTGCCGCCCGTGGCGAACTATTCGCGACGCGCCGTGGGTAGAAGAAGAACAGACACTCATCGAGGGTTGCATAGTCGCCTTCGGCCAGCGAACGGTTGTAGTAACTGGCGAGGAACTCGGCATAGATCCACAGATCATTACTGCGGGTTGCAACCGTCAGCTTTGATTTACCCTGGCCGGCCAGATACGTACGAAAACTCTCGATCTGTTCGGTACTTGCCCCCATCGCAGCCCGGCTCTGCGGCCCATCGAGCAGCAGCGTCCACTCGATCTCTTCCTCATCGATGTCGTCGCTGAAGAACTCGCCAAAGCCATCATCGAAGAACGACATGCCGGGGTGTGCATGCGCACCCCCGTTGGTTCCGGGGGCTTCTTCCGGTGTATACGGCACTAGCGTTGCAAACATCGACGGATCGGCGGGGAGGCTCTTTTGGAAGCGGGGCGCCCGGATCTGCTGTGCATCTTTCTGGGGTTCGGCGCGGTGCAGCCGCTCGATCTCATCGCTGGTGAGCGCTGCCATGAGCTTCTGGGCCGCATCGGCAAGCGCCGGGTTCTGATCGAGAAACTCCTGCAGATCATCGATCTCGCTCACGCCAAATGGATCTTCGCCGAATTCGTCGGCCTCTTCATCATACGATTCGTCGGCCTCTTCCCAGGCTTCTAGGTCGAATTCGCCATTGGCGCGCTGCACATCGATAGCCTCGATATAGCTCTCCAGCGCATTGATAGGCTCGCGATAGGCGAGTGTCGAAGAACCGTTCTCGGTATCAAAGATCACATGCGCCGTCGAAGCACGCGGTGCCATGCCATCCCATAACTGCTGCTCGGCCGCCTCACGCCGGCTTGCCAGCATGGCGTGTTGTAACTCGGTGATCTGGTTCAGCAGTGATGCATCGAGCAACTGCAACTGCTCTTCGAAGGCTGTTGTGGCTGTGTCGGTAGTGGCGGGTATGATCATATCAAGCGGCCGCGTAAAGCTTGCCGGTGCCACACTATCACCATCCAACAGGCGCAACCGTGGGTCTTGCTCAACAAGTTGTTGCCACGAGCGGGTTGGATATTCATGCCGCCATGCAATCTGTGCATACACCGGCAAGACACACTCATGGCAATGGAGCGGGTTGTGGCGGCTTTTGGTGACAATCTCGGCAATCCGGTTGATCAGCTCTTGTTCGCGCTGCACAATATCATCGCGGCGCAAGGCTTCGGCCGGCTCATGTTCCAGCGCCAGGGTTAATGGCTCGGTCACGCTGAATGTCACCAGGATGTGATCGCCCGGCTTGAAGCCGGTATCGCGATACCAACGCTGCAGCGGCAGCGCCAGTGATGTTCGCGCAAAGAACTGCGTCTGCTGATCGACTTCGACAAGGGTCTGGCGGATCGGTGGTGTACCGCTAAGGTTCAGTTGCACCTGATTGGTGAGCGCCGGCAGGAACGGGCGCAGCCGGATGGCCAGCACATAGCCGCCGGTGATCTCGGTTGCATCAGGGGTAAGCCGAATACGCAGCCGATCGAGCAGGATGTGGAGCGGCATTAATGTACCACGCCCGGCTCTGACCCATCCGGTTTCGTCACTGCTGAAGCGCAAGCGCTCGCGGATCGATGTATAGGGATTCTTTGCCTGGCTTGGGCGGCGCTCGAGGACTCGATCGAACACCTCACGCTCGGCAACCAACCCCTGATACTCGCGTGCGAGTTGCTGGAGAATGGTGGCGATCGTTGGTTCGTTCTGGGTCATGGGATGCGTCTCCTCCGGACGTGTCGATAACTGCGTGTGTGGCGGCCACAACACGTAAAATCAGTGACTGTGTCGGGCTACCCAACGGTAGCGTAAGGGTAGCACTCCGCCTGTACACTGTCAAGCGTAGCGCGTGGGAGGCCAGGGCTATGTCAAAGTCACCTTCGGTGGGGGTTCGGGGGCGGCGAAGCCGCCCCCTGAATATTCTTTTCTGGGTGTTTCTGGCGGCGAAGCCGCCAGAAACACCCAGAAAACAGAGTTTGAGGCGGAGCCTCAAGGACTTTGACGACGCCCTACGTGGTAGATAGGGGAAGTCGGACTGCCCTGAGCACAGCGGAGCATCCCCATGGCGAAATGGTTGTACAATACAAGCAGCCGATCGGGTAAACAGCCACACAGGAGCTAACCGTATGAGCACTACCGGACGTCTACTCGTTGTCGATGATGAGGCCAACATCCGTGCCACGCTCAGGGCCTTACTCGAACGAGCCGGCCACGAGGTGACGATCGCCGCCGGTGGGCGCGAGGCGATCGATACTCTCAATACGCAGAGCTTCGATTTGATGCTCGTCGATCTCAAGATGCCCGGCATTGATGGTATGCAGGTTGTGAGCCATGCGCGTGATACCCAGCCCGATATGATGGTGATTGTCCTGACCGGGCATGGATCGCTTGATACGGCGATCGAAGGATTGCGCCATGGGATCTTTGACTATCTGCTCAAGACCTCCGAGCCGGCGCATGTGATCGAACGCGTACGTGCCGGCCTGATGACACGCGCCCAGGAGGTTCGCCGCCGTTCGCTGCTCGATACCGTCGGCGCGGCGCTGCAAGAGCTGCGCGGGGTTGATATGTCGGCCGAAGCAGGTGCTGCTTCTACCGAACGGGTGATCGTGGTGGGCGGCCTGCAACTCGATACATGGCGTCAGGGCGCCATGCTCGATGGTCGCGCACTTTCGCTGACCCCAACGGAGTTTCGCGTGTTACTCTGCCTGGCCGAGCATGTCGGCACGATGATGTCGTATGCACAGCTGGTGAAGTGTGCCCAGGGGTACGAGGCCAGTGATATGGAAGCCGGTGAGTTGATCAAGCCGCATATCCACCACCTGCGCCAGAAGCTCGAACCGGATCCGAGCGCCCCGCGCTACATCCTGAATGTGCGTGGCAAGGGGTATCTGCTTTCGATGAGCGCCGAGTAGCCCTGCACCGGCGTGCATTGCTCTCGGCGCACACCCCACCCCGCTACAGCAGGCTGGCCAACCGCCGTACCCCTTCGTCGATCTGCGCGGGTGTAACGGCACAGAATGGCAGCCGTACAAAACGCTCGCCATCGGGTGCCGGCCCTTCGTCGCTCTCGGCAAAAAAGGCCTGCCCGGGTGTGAGTACCAGCCCGATCTGCTGGGCACGCGCTACCAGCCCGGCACTGTTGGCATCGGTCGGCAGCATGACACTGACGAAGAAGCCACCATCCGGCTCGGCGGCCTCAACCCCTTCGAGGTGCCGGCGCACGGCAGCCAGCATCGCTTCCCACCGTGGTTGATAGAGCGCCTTGAGATTG
>CALLZL010000380.1 GCA_937859575.1 uncultured Chloroflexota bacterium | reverse complement strand
CGGTCACCAGCAGAATCGTGTAGCTGTTCACGCGCAGCGCCCAGCGCCCGACACCAACCACAAAATCGAAGAGCGCCCGTGGGTAGCGGCCGGTCGCCAGGATCGCAACCCAGGCAAGCATGACGGCGAAGAAGACGCCGATGCCGAGCAGGCCAAGAATGATGTAGTGCGGCAGGGCCAGCAGCCACTTGATCAGCGGCATCCAGCGGTTCAGGTCGCGCTCCGCATCGGGGTAGTCGATCTCCAGATGAACCGCCTGCTCCTCAACCGTCGATGGATACCGGTCGGTCAGGAGCGTGAAATACGCACCGACCCGGTAGCCGAAGCGGGTGAGTTCGCGCGCAAAGTCGAACCACCAGCGCGGGTAGCGCTGCCGAACAATGATCATCAGGGCGGTGGCGATCGCCAGGCCGCCGACGAGCCCGCCGGATGTGCGCTGCGTCCGCTCGACGATATCGCCGGCGGTATCGACGACCAGCGTGTTCGTGACGGTCTGCCCGGCGTCGGAGAGCAGGCCGAAGATGATGCCGATCGGAATGATCCAGATCAGGCGCAGTGCGGTGCTCAGCCGATCCAGTTGCTCGGGGTAGTCGATCGTCAGCCGCGCCGGATATTCGGGCACGGTCGACATTGGGGTTGCTTCTGCGCTCATGTGAGCCTCCTTCCAAATAGATCGCAGCCGCGCACCTCCCGATGGTATCGGGCGGCGCTGCCTGATTCTACGCCGCCGACAGGTGCATGGGAAGGAAGAGATCGCTACTGTGCGGGAAGATCGCGCACCGCAGCTCCCGGCGCGCACCCAATTGTGGCATTCAGCTATCGTCGGGCAATAGCGCATCCACCCCGCAGATCTCCGCCGCCCGCTGCTTTGCATATTCCCACGCCGAAAAGCGCTGCTCCGGCGTTGCCTCGGCGATGAAGGGATCCTCGCCGAAGGCCGTGTACACCCCATAGAGTTGTACGGCGCTCATGCCTGGTGTATAGTTCGCGTGCAGAAAGTCATCGATAATTCGGCGGCACGCGGCGATCGCAGCATCGAGCGTGGCGAAGCTGCCGAGCTCATAGCACTCGGTATCATCCATGTAGTGGTAGTTGTCATCAACGAGCACACGGAAGGCCATGCGAGCGACCCTTGCGGCTGTATGTTCCCCGACCGAGCCGGCAGTGCGCCGCCGGTTGATCGACCCAACAAAAAACCCCACCGCTGCGGGTGAGGTCGGGTGGAGCGGGAGACGAGATTCGAACTCGCAACCCTCTGCTTGGGAAGCAGATGCGCTACCATTGCGCCACTCCCGCGCTCCGGGGCTACTGTAGCAGTTTTTCGCACGATTGTCAATCGTGCATGCTCTGCCCAACAGGGCGTATGAGTTCTCTTTAGCCGCGCCAGCGGCGAAAGGATCGCTTCGCGCTCAAACCAGCCCGGCGTCGCCGCCCACTCCGCCAAGAGATGCTTCGCTGCGCGCAGCATGACAGCCCGGCCTCCTGCAACTACTCGTCACAACAACGCATAACCCAGGTCGCATACAATTCCACGCCCATAGCTGCGACATCTATGCTACCATGAACGTATATTTCTTAGCATCACCTTCATGGAGCAATCGCATGCAAGATGTTCTGCCTATGATCGAACAGTGGCGTGCACGCGGCGAACAGGTCGCGATCGCTACGGTTGTCAAAACTCTCGGCTCGGCACCACGCGGCATCGGTGCCAAGATGGTGGTGTCGTCGGGCGGCAGTATGGCCGGCTCGGTGAGCGGCGGCTGCATCGAAGGCGCGGTGTTTGATGCCTGCCAGGAAGCATTGGCAAGCGGCAAGGCACGCCTGCTGCACTTCGGCGTCGCCGACGATGATGCCTGGGAGGTCGGCCTGGCGTGTGGCGGCATGATCGATGTGTTTGTCGAACCGCTGAACTGGTGAGTGTATGCGGCGCTGAGCCGCATGCAGGAGCAACCGATGATCTACGAGACGCTCAAAGCAGCCCTGGCAGCCGAAGCGCCCGTCGCCGTTGCCACTATCGTCGGCGGGGATGCACCGATCGGCGCAAAACTGCTCATCCGCGCCGATGGTACGACGGTCGGCGCACTGCCGGGCGATACGCCGCAGGCGCAGATCATCGCCGATGCTCAGGCGATGCTGCTGCGCGGCGAAAATGGCATTCGTAGCTATCGCGACGATCTGCAGGTCTTCATCGAAACCTACCCGCCGCCGCCGACCTTGCTGATCGTGGGTGCGGTGCATATCGCCATTCCACTCGTTACCTTCGGCAAAACGCTCGGCTTCCGTGTGATCGTCATCGATGCACGTGGCGCATTTGCCACCGAAGAGCGCTTTGCGCATGCCGATGAATTGATCCACGCCTGGCCCGACGAAGTATTGCCCGGCCGGCTTACCAGCAATAGCCATGTGGTGTTGCTGACCCACGATCCGAAGCTTGATGATCCGGCGCTCAAGGTGGCCCTGCCAAGCCCGGCACGCTATGTCGGCGCACTCGGCAGCCCGCGTACACACGCCAAACGCCTCGAACGCCTGCGCGCCGAGGGGATCCCCGAGGCGCACCTGGCCCGCCTGCACGCACCAATCGGGTTGAAGATTGGCGGCGCATCACCCGAAGAGATCGCCGTCAGCATTATTGCCGAGATCGTCGCCGCTCGCCACGGCCTGACAGGAAAGTAAGCCATGGGGTTCCTCTTCGCCGGCTACAACATCCCGTTCCTGGTCGCACTGACATGCGCTGTCGTGCTGGCGCTCTTGCAGATCTTTGCCGGCTTTGGCGATACCGATAGTAGTGCCGATGGTGATGAGAGCAGCCCCAATGGCACTGGTGCCCTCGCCTGGCTGGGGGTCGGCCGTATGCCGCTGACACTGGTGTTGATCGCGCTCCTCGGTAGCTTCGGCGCGATCGGGCTGATCGTCAATACGGTTGCGGTCGCTATCTTCGCCGGTTACCCGGATGCCCTGCTGCTGCCGGTGCTGCTGGGCAGCCTGCTGCTCGCCCTGCCGTTCACCGCGCGCCTGAGCAGCCTGCTTGCCCGCCTGGCCCCCAGCACCTCTACCGCAATCCGCCACGAACACCTGGTCGGCCGGGTCGGCATCGTCGTCAGTGCCGGTGCCAGCGACAGCTATGGCCGCGTTCAGGTGCGCGATATCCATGGCTCAACGCACACGGTATATGCAGTGGTCGAAGATGGGCCATCCATCCCCGAACAGGCCGAAGTCGCATTAGTGCGCTACGACGAACACCAGCGCCGTTTTGTAATCAAACCCATGGCCGAAAGCCGCTAGCTGTTCTTGTGGTTACACGCCAGATAGTCCAATGACAATGAAAAGGAGCACCCATGCTCGATCTCAATCAACTCACCGAAATCGGTATTGTGATCGGCATCATCATCGTGGCGATTGTCGTCATTGTGACGGCGTTCTTTGCCATGGTGTCACGCTTTTATGTCAAAGCACCGGCCGATCGGGCGTTTGTGAAGACCGGCGGCGGCAAGCCGAAGGTGATCATCAACGGCGGCGACTGGGTGATCCCGGCGTTTCACGAGATCACTTGGGTCGATCTGCGCACGATGGATATCGATATCGAACGCACCGAAACAAATGCACTGCTGACGATCGACCCTCAGTATGCCGATATTCGTGCCATTTTCTATATTAAGGTCAGCCCAATCGCGGAGGATATCGAGCGAGCGGCACGCACGATCGGCGGCGGCGAGGTGAATGCCGCCACCGTGAAGCGGCTGGTCGAGAGCAAACTCGAAGGCGCGCTGCGCGATGTCGCCGCCACCTTCTCGCTGATGTCGCTGCACCAGGAGCGCGAGAAGTTTGTTGAGCGCGTGCAAAACCTGGTGCGATCCGATCTGTCGGAGAACGGCCTGGTGCTCGAATCGGTCTCGATTACGGCGCTCAAAAGCGCCCGCCAGGGCAGCTTCGGTGTCGATGATGTGTTTGGCGCACAGGTGGCGCGTGCCAATGCCCAGGTGATCCAGAATGCGCTTAAAGAGCGCAATGAGATCGACCAGACGACACAGAACGAAATCGCCCGCCGCAATGCCTCGGCCGAGCAAGAGCGCAACGAGATCGAGCGTCAGAAGCAGCTCGAAATCGCCCGCCGCAATGCAACCGTCGAGCAGCAGCAGAATGAGATCGAGCGCAACGCCGAGCTCGAAATCGCCACCCGCAATGCGACCGTCGAGCAAGAGAAGTTGAACCTCGAACGCAATCTGGCCCAGGCCCGCGCCACCCAGCAGCGCGAAATCCTTATTCGCGAGGCCGAAGAAAAGAGCGCCGCCGATCAGGTCAGCTACGAACAGCAGCGCACTGCCGAACTCTCTCGCGTTGTTAAGGAACGTGCGATCGCCGAGGCCGAGCAGGAAAAAGAGCAGGCGGTTTTGCTGGCCGAACAGCGCAAGCAGCAGGCCATCCAGCTGGCCGAACAGGAACGCGAACGCGAAGTACGCCGCAGCGAAGTACTGAAAGAGCAGTCGGTCGAAGTGGCCGATCAGGAGCGTAAAGCCGCCCTGGCGCAGCAGATGGCGCGCCTCGAAGAGATCGAGAAGCAACGCCTGGTGATCGCCGCCGAACGTGAAGCCGCCGAGCAGCAGGTGTATACCGTGCAGGAAACCGCCGCTGCCGAGCGCGAATCGAAGATCGAGATCATCCGTGCCGAACGGGATGCCCAGCGCGAGATCATCAATCGCAAGAACGAAGTTGAACTCGAAGCTTTCAAACGCGTCAAGGATGCCGAAGCCGAAGCCGAGGCGCTCAACCGCAAGGCCGAAGCCGAGGCAACGGCCGCGATCCGGCTGGCCGAGGCGCGCCGTACCGAGGCCCAGGCTGCCGCCGATGCCGAAAAGTTGCACGCCGAGGCTGTCAAGGCCACCAGCGCGGCAGCCGGCCTGGCCGAAGCCGAGGTGATCAAGGCGCGTGCCGACGCCGGCCAGCTCGAAGCGCAGACCTTACGCGCCCGCGGCCTGGCCGAAGCCGAAGCTACCCGCGCCAAAGCACTCGCCGAGGCCGAAGGGCAGCGCGCCATGGCCGATGCCCTGGCCGCCAACGAAGGGGTGGCGCAGCGGCTTGAACTCGAAAAGATCCGCCTCTCGGCACAGGTCGATATTGGTGTTGCACAGGCGCGTGCCATGGGTGAAGCGGTTTCAGCGATGGATTTCAAGCTCTATGGCACGCCCGAAACCGCCCAGCAGATCCTGCGCCTCATGGGCCTCGCCGATGGGATCGGCAATGTGATCGAGACGGCACCGGCGCCGCTGCGCGAAATCGGCGCACGTGTGCTCGATAGGGTCGCTCCGGCACATGGCAACGGCTCGGGTAATGGATCGCCATCCAGCGGGGTGGTGCCTATGCCGGGCACAGCATTACCGCTGCTTGGGGTGGCGGCACGGGCGCTTGAGGCGCTCCTGACCGCCGATGAACTGGCGAGCCATTCGATCGACGAGGCGGTTGACCTGGCCCTGACACGTGCCGACGAAGCACATCGCGAGATCTTGTTGAAGGTGCAGGGCGCGCTGCTGCTGTTGCCGGATCTGGCGGCACGCAACGCCGCCGAGGCACTGGCATCTCTGCCACACTAGCCGCGAGGAGATTACATTGACACACCGGCATGACCCGATCGCCGGGATTCTGCTTGCCGCCGGTAGCTCAAGCCGCATGGGGCAACCCAAACAGTTGCTCGACTTCGATGGTCGGCCGCTGGTGCGGATCGCTGCCGAACATGCCCTGGCGGCACCGATCGATCGGTTGCTGGTGGTGGTTGGCGCGGCGGGTGATGCGGTGGCCGAGGCGCTGGCCGCATTACCGCTCGACATCGTGGTCAATGCCGATTTTGCTACCGGCCAGAGCAGTTCGCTGCGCGCCGGTGTGGCAGCCCTGCCGGCAGCAACAGGTGCGGCGCTCATCCTGCTGAGCGACCAGCCGTTTGTGACGCCAGACATCATCGCGGCGCTCGTCGCTGCCTGGCGCAGTGGCGGTGGGCCGATTGTTGTGCCTGTCTATCGCGGGCAACGCGGCACACCGGTGCTGTTCGATCGGGTGCTCTTCCCGGAATTGCTCGCAGTGCATGGTGATCAGGGCGCCCGGAGCGTGATCGCCGGCAACCCGGCACGTGTCACGGCGGTGATGTTCGACGACGACCAGCCGCTGATCGATATCGACACGCCGGCCGAGTATCAACAGCACCGTGGAAGACAGTAACCGGGTATCGTCTCAGTAAGCCACCGGGTGGCGCACCAGCAGGCGGCACCCACAAAAAGAAAACCCGACGATGTATCTTGAAACCCTCCCAATTGGCGAGGCACTCGGTCATATTCTGCGTCACAATATCGCTGCCGCCGATGGGCGGAAGGCGTTGCCGAAAGGGCGGCTGCTCGCGGACGCCGATCTGGCCGTGCTCGCCGAACTCAACATCGCACAGGTGCGAGTCGCCATCCTCGAACCGGGTGATGTCCACGAAGATGAGGCGGCGCGCCGCCTGGGCATAGCGGTGGCCGGCCGCGGAATCGTCGCCGGCAAAGCCACCCATAGCCGGGTCAACCTCCTGGCGGCCGGTGCCGGAATCCTCGATATCAACACCGAGGCGCTGCTTGGTATCAACGAGATCGATGGCCTGACGATCGCGACCCTGGTGCGCCATACGCCGGTGCGCGAGCGCATGCGTGTAGCGACAATCAAGATCATCCCGTTTGCGGTGCCTGAAGGATTGCTGGCAGCCGCCGAGGCAATCGGCCGCACCGCCGCCGAACTCTGCGAAGGCTACCCCCCTTCCGGCACTGCCCGGCAACTCCTGCCGGGCAGTGCCGCCAACAACCCCGTGCCCGCGACTCCAATCGCGGCGCCTGGTAACCGGTAGCAGGGG
>CALLZL010000379.1 GCA_937859575.1 uncultured Chloroflexota bacterium | reverse complement strand
CGACCACCGAGATCTACACTCTTTCCCTACACGACGCTCTTCCGATCTGCTCGAAGCGATCCGTCGCGGCTGTGCCGCTCAGAATCACAGGGCGACAGCCAATCGGGGCGCGGGGGCAGCGCCACCCGCACGACTTGCCGGTGTTGCCTTCAAGAGTCGCGGGCGCAATTTGCATACCTGCGCTATGATAGGCGGCAAGCAAGCACAGTGCCCCCGCGATTGCAGAGGAGCTATACGGTGGACACAAACCTCTTCGATAACTGGTTTCCCTACCGGCGTTTCGGCCTGTTCATCCACTGGGGGCTGTACGCCATCCCCGGTTGGCACGAACAACACATGGGCCGGCTCGGCACCCCGCGTGACGAGTATGCCAGGCTCAGCAGGCGCTTCAACCCGCAGAAGTTCGATCCGGATACCTGGCTCGACGAAGCCGAAGCTGCCGGCATGCGGTATGTCTGCTTTACCACCAAGCACCACGATGGATTCTGTATGTGGGATACCCGGCAGACCAGCTTCAATGTGATGCAGACCCCCTATGGCCGTGATGTATTGCAGCTGCTCGCGGCGGCCTGTGAGCGGCGCGGCTTCGGCCTGAGCCTCTACTACTCCAATCCGGATTGGCACCACCCACATGCCTATAATCCGCTCAGCAGCCACCAGGTTGCACCAGCCGCGGGCGACCGACCTGATCAGGCCGCCTATGTTGCGTTCATCCGCGAACAGATCCGTGAGTTGTGCAGTAACTACGGCAAGATCATCAGCCTCTTCTGGGATATTCCGCCGCGCTTTGCCGAGCCATCGCTCAACGAGTTGGTACGCCGGTTGCAACCCGGAATCATGATCAATGATCGCGGTCACGCTCCGGGTGATTATGCTACCCCCGAACGACATGTTCCCGAAGGACTCCGCTTCGAAACCCCCACCGAAGCCTGCCAGTCGGTTGGCCGACAGAGCTGGGGGTACCGCCGCAACGAGGATTACTATTCGAACCGGGTGCTGACATCGAGCATCGACAAGATCATGGCGATGGGTGGTAACTATCTGCTGAATATCGGGCCGAAAGCCGACGGAACCCTGCCGGCCAGGGCAGTACGTTCGTTGCGCAACGTCGGCGCATGGTACCGCCGCGTGCGCGAGTCGCTGGAGGGTGCCGAACCGGCGTCGCACCTGCTGGGGCGAAACGACTTCCTGCTGACGCGGCGCGCCAATACCTTGTACGTTCACTTCTGCCATGGCCTTGAAGCCAGCGGTATCGCACTCAACCCACTCGTCAGCCTGCCGCAGCGTGCAACACTCCTCAACACCGGTCGGCCGGTCAGAACCGAAATCGAGCGCATGCCGACTCGCTTCGCCGGTTGGGGCGAATGGCAACCGATCCAGCCCTGCCTGCATCTGTATGATATCCCGGTCGATCGGCTCAGCCACGAGTCGATCGTGGTGAAACTGGAGTTCACCGACCTCGATGATGCATTACGCCAGGCGGGCATCGACGCGC
>CALLZL010000378.1 GCA_937859575.1 uncultured Chloroflexota bacterium | reverse complement strand
GCCGCTCAGGATGGCGCCCATGATCGAGAGGCCGCCGGTCTGGATGGCGATGATTTGGGAGGGGTTGGCGGCAAAGAACGGCCAACGGTCGAGCACGAAGAGCAGCCGGGCGCCGACGATACCGCCGAGTGCAATCCAGAGCATCATGTCGGAGACCTGCTCAGTCGGAAGGCCCTTGCGGGCCGCCTCACTGCTCGTCAGCCAGATGCCGACGAGGATGGCCGTGCCGACGGCGAGACCGTACCAGGAGATAGCGAACGGTCCAAGGTGGATCAGCACGGGATCAATATTGATGGTCAGCATCGTATTCCTCTGTGTTCTTTTTGTTCTTTGTCCGCTATTAGTCTTCAAGCGTCGGTTGTTTCGTGAGAACGGTGGATGGAGATTGTCAACGATATCCGCCAGTCGTCTCAGTGGCAAGTCATGCGACGCTGCTGTAGTATTTTCCTCAGCAGGTAGACCACGCCGACCAGGTTCATTACGATTCCAAGCCACAGGAATGGCGTCTTGTATGCGTTCAGGAAGATGGCCGCACCTGATAGTCCGACGACCGGCAGGAGATCGGCCAGATGATGAGCGCAGCACGCGAGCATAGCCGTGGCGCTCGTGCTCGTGCTTGCTGCGACACCACCTGACGCAGCGCGAGCGTGGATGGAGCGCAGGTAACTGAACATCCCGACCTGCGTCCCGAAGCCCGCGACCAACGCGGCGATGAAGTAACGATCGTCGGTGAGTTGCTGCACGGCGTGGCTCCAGCCCTGTGCCAACGTAATGACACTCAGGTAGAAGATACTCAGGCTACCAGCCGCCAGCACCCCAACGCCAATCGGTCGCATGGGGATCCAGAACTGGCTGAGCCTCGCACGTACTGGGATAGTCAATGTCTTCATAGATGCCTTCTTATCATTCGCAGCGACTTTCATTCGTGATGACGCCCTGGAGAGTGCATTGGCTCAAAGGGTTGTTCCCACCGGCGGCGCCGGCAGCATGAGACCTTTGGGCGCACGAGCAGCAATGCGATTGGAATGGCTGCGACAATCACCATCACAATGTGATCGCTATGGGTCTGGATGAAGTCGAGCATCAGAACCTCCAAGCCATACATACCAGCATCCAATTACTCGTCAGGGTTGCGCCCCCGCTTATGACGTGACGATCCAGCGAAACGTGCGCTCAGGCACGCCCGCCACATCACGGATGACGAGCTCAATCGCCTGTGTCTCCGGCCCGATGACGGCGCTTCCATCAGCGGTGGTGGTTGGGAAGGTGAGCTCTCCCTCGCGGTGATGCCCACCGGCGGCTGCATTCCACGCAATCGGACGCACCTCGTTGTCGTCGACCTTCAATGTCGCGAGCGCGATCAGGTCAATCGCGTCGAGGTCAACGCTGTGGGTGTTGAGCACCACGCTGAAGACCGGTGCACGGCGTTCGGCAAGCCAGGTTGCCGTGACAGTCACCTCACCGGCCTCGCTCGTCTGCGTGACACCATCAGGTTGGGGCGTCGTGGACTCCACAACGGGAAGGGTGGAACCAGTTGCGCTACACGCAGCCAGGACAAGCGACACAACACCGAGTATTGTCAGGCGCCGGAAACTGCGCAAAGCACGTCCATTGTGCTTGTTCATGGTTGCATGAGATTCCATCCGGCTTCCATCCTTTCGTTTCCACGCTATATTTATTGACCATCTCAGCGCGGTGTAGACGCAGGCATAATGCATCCCGCTTGCTACATCAGCGCGCTCAAGATCCAGCGAGTCACCGCCATCCAGACTCAAGCTGCTGAGTGCTGGAGTGGCCTGTGCTGGAGTAGTCTCCAGAAGGGGGCAGTCGTGGTGATCAGCGTATCCTTCTGGTGACCCGTATCGCGTAACAAGATCATCCGCCATCCGGCTGAGGCTACGCTGAGTTTGCACTTAGGAATGGTTGAGCATCCTGGTTCTGAGGAGTTGCTGATTCTACGGGCTCGTCGCTGTCGGCGTGGCTACTATGCCCGTTAGGTTGGGGGCGTGGAACAGGAATGAGGCAAGCTGAAGGCTGATTGTCGTCACATCCGCCGACTCAAAGTTACTCAGCACAATGATGACGGCCTCATCATGCGGGTAGCGGGTGAGATAGGTGCGAAACCCGCTGACGTGTCCTGTATGGCCGACCATGAGGCGGTCGAAGGGGCGGGTGATGCGCCAGCCATACGCATAGGTCTCGCGCACGGGGGTGAACATACGGATGCGCAGTTCAGCTGGAATGAGTCGGTCGCTCGCCAGCGCACGATCCCAACGGTAGAGGTCGTCGATCGTCGAATAGAGCGCGCCTGCTGCGAAGAGGTTGGACAGGTCGAGATACGTGGCCTCGGTCGCTCCATCGACG
>CALLZL010000377.1 GCA_937859575.1 uncultured Chloroflexota bacterium | reverse complement strand
CGCGGCAGCGCGCTCGACAGCCACGAGCGCGCTGCAATTGTAGCCGCATTGGCCCGTTACACTGGCCTTTCGGCCGAGTATATCGAGCACTCTAACCTGCGCATCCGCGACGACCGCTTCGTCAAACAGCTGCTGCGCAGCGAACAGCAGACGGTGGGTCGGCTCGATAGCCGGTTTACCGGCAGCGATCGTGATGCCGCCGGCGAACGAAGCGATTATGATCCAAGTTATGCCGCGATCCTCGGGCCATACACTGCGACCCTGCACGATTACCTGAGTGGTGCGCTGGGGTATCATAGTGATCTGCCGTACGAAGTGCTGAGCGGCCGGGTGCATCCCTGGAGTTATGCCGAACACCAGAATCGTTATGTCGATGTCGGTGAGACGCTCCGCCAGGCGTTGGCACTCAACCCCGCGCTGCGGATCTATGTTGCCAGCGGCTATTTTGATCTGGCAACACCCCACTTCGCCACTGATTACACCCTCAATCAGCTGGCGATTAGCGCCGAGCAGCGTCGGAATGTGCAGGTTGCCTATTACGAAGCCGGCCATATGATGTACGCCCATCTACCGTCGCTGGTGCGGCTCAAGGCTGATCTGGCACAGTTTGTGAGGTGACCCTATGCTGGAGCCACCCGATACCATTGATCTCACCCGGATGACCGATCGCATCCACGAAGCATATGGCATGCGAATCGTCAGCCTCAACTTTCTACCACTCGGTGCCGACCTCGACACCGCAGTCTACCAGGCTAGTACGGCAGATGGGGCAGATTGGTTCGTCAAGTTGCGGGGGGGCAATTTCAATACGGCATCGGTCGTTATACCACATCTGCTGCACCAGCAGGGTGTGGCCGAAGTGATCGCGCCGCTGGCGACAGGTGGCGGAGATCTGACAACACAGTTCGGCGAATATACCATGATCGTCTACCCGTTTATCGCTGGGCGCGACGGGTATGTACAGGCATTGAGCGAGGCGCAGTGGCATGCGTTCGGCCGCACACTGGGGAAACTGCACCGTGCAATATTTCCGGCGTCGATCCGGGCTGCCGTGCCGCGTGAGCAGTACGATCCAACCGCCCGACATCAGCTGAGGTGGTTTCTCGCCAACCCGGCCCCGGTCGCAACCGATGCACTGGCCATCGAACTCGCCGAGTTTCTGGTGCAGCGGCATGCCGCCATTCACGAGCTTGTGGAACGAGCCGAAAGACTCGCCGGGCAGCTCCGGCAGCGCGATCTGCCATTGGTCGTGTGCCATGGCGATCTGCATGCCGGCAATGTGTTGCTCAGCGATGATGGGCGCTTCTTTATTGTGGATTGGGATACGCTCATCGAAGCGCCATGCGAGCGCGATCTGATGTTCTTCGGCGGAGCGCAGGGGTTTATCGGATATCAGCCGGAAGAAGAAACGGCACTCTTCGCGGCGGGGTATGGTTCGTTCACCCCCGATACGGCGGCACTGGCCTACTATCGATATGAACGAATCATCCAGGATATGGCGATCTACTGTGAACAGTTGCTGCTCAGCGATGCCGGCGGTGCGAATCGCATACCATCGCTCTTCTATTTCAAAAACAACTTCCGCCGCGGAGGCACGATCGAACGCGCAGCAATCGACGGCGACCCGATCCCTGGCACACTCAACCAATAGCGTCTACTCCTCCAACAACACAGCATGCCGCTACCCCGCTCACCTCGCCGCAGAGCGGGGTTGTGTCATGCAGGCACACTGCCGTTCCTCCTTCATGTTCGCCCATCCGGTGGCTACACTGTCGTATTGCAAACAATGTATTATGGTAGCCAAAGGTATACTGCCAGTGTAAGCAGGGCGCACTCGATACCACGCCCGGCAAATGATCTGCCTTACCCACGAGGATCTTGCATGAACGGCCGTCTTGCCACCCAACTCACCAATGATCTGACACAGTGGCGTGCCGGGCTGTTGGAAATCATTCTGCGTGTCGCCGCAGGCCTCGGCCTGATCGTCTACATACCCAGTGTCTATATCGCGTTACAGAACGGCATGATCGGTGTCATCGTGATTGACACCATCGCGATCATGTTTATTCTGGGCCTGCTCTTTATTCGCACAATCCCGTTCCATTGGCGGGCCGGGATCTGCTGCCTGATCTTCTATGCACTCGGCACCGGCCTGCTTGTCT
Source organism: uncultured Chloroflexota bacterium (assembly GCA_937859575.1). Classification (GTDB taxonomy): domain Bacteria; phylum Chloroflexota; class Chloroflexia; order Chloroflexales; family Roseiflexaceae; genus CALLZL01. Next base: position 15,833 of record CALLZL010000377.1, on the reverse strand, counting down.
GGGTCGGTTCAGTCAGCCAGATCTACCTCTTCGGCTTCTCGATCCTGGTGGCGATCCTGCTTGGGCTACGTGCCGGCCTGGCAGCTGCGGCCCTGAGTTCGCTGACGATGTTTGTCATCGGGATCCTCGGCGCATATGCCGCCGAAATGGATCAGCCGGCACGAATATGGAGCGAGTTTGGCTGGCTTGTGATTACGCTGAACTTTACCCTTGTCAATGTGCTACTGACACTGGCCATCGGCAGGTTACTCTCGAAGCTCGATATGGCCCTACAGCGCGAAATGGCCGCCAGGGTATCGCTCGAACGCGAACGTACCCTGTTGCGTACACTGATCGATGCGCTTCCCGATGTAGTCTTCACAAAGGATCTGGCCGGCCGCTATACACTCGCGAATCCCGCCACCATATCACTGGTTGGCCTGCCCGATGAGCAAGCGATCATCGGCAAGACCGTCTTCGATCTCTTTCCACACGAACTCGCCGCGTCATTCCATGCCGACGACATGCATGTCGTGGCTGGCCATCCGCTGCTCAACCGTGAAGAGCGCAGCCGCGACAGCCATGGCAACGCTCTGTGGTTCCTGACCATCAAGGTGCCGTTATACAACCCCGCCGGCGATATTATCGGGCTCGTCGGTATCAGCCGTAATATTACCGATCGCAAAAAGCTGGAAGATCAGCTCCATCAAGCACAGAAGATGGAGGCGATCGGGCAGCTGGCCGGCGGCGTGGCACATGATTTCAACAACATGCTGACCGTAATATTCGGCTATTGCGAACTGGTGCTCAGCATGGATGAACTCGAACCGACCATCCGCGAATCGGTCACGATTATCAACGAAGCCAGCGAGCGAGCGGCATCGCTGCCCCGCCAGTTACTGGCATTTGGCCGGCGTTCCATTCTGCAGCCCGAGATCCTTGATCTCAACCAGATCATCCTTGAAACCAGCAAGATGCTGCGACGTGTGATTGGCGAACATATCGAGCTCACCACCATCCTTAGCCCTCAGCTTGCTTCCATCTGGGTTGATCCAAGCCAGTTTAACCAGGTGCTGATCAATCTGGTGGTCAATGCGCGCGATGCCATGCCGCAAGGCGGCACCCTGACGATCAAGACAGCCAACATGGACCTGACGGCCGATGATGCCGCCAACCTCGGCTGCCAGCCTGGCCGGTATGTCATGCTGGTACTCCACGACACCGGCTATGGTATGCCGGCTGATGTCGTCACGCATATTTTCGAACCGTTCTATACCACCAAAGAGTTGGGGAAGGGGACCGGCCTGGGGTTATCAATTATCCATGGTATCGTGCAACAGAGTGGTGGTGGGATCCAGGTTGAGAGTACACCCGGCCAGGGAACAACCTTCACGATCTATTTTCCGGTGATGGCGGATCGACCCCAGACCATACCACCGATCGCGGCAACCGGCGGCCTGCATGGCAGCGAGACGATTCTGCTGGTGGAGGATGACATTGGGGTCCGTACCATGATCCTGGCCGGTCTGCGGCAGCACGGCTATCATGTGCTCGACAGCAGCAACAGTAAGGAAGCGCTGGTAGTCATCGCTACATACCAGGGTCGCATCGATCTCCTGCTTACCGATATCCAGCTGCCAGAAATGGGCGGGGCCAATCTGGTCGACACGCTCCGCATCCCATACCCACAGATCAAGGTACTCTTCATGAGCGGCTATAACGACCATACCGTCATACACAGCAGGCTACCCACGGCCGATAGTGCCTTCATCCAGAAGCCTTTCACACAGCATACCCTGATCCACCGCATCCGCAACCTTCTGGATCCGACGCCCCACGGGTAGCGCCCCGATGTTGCATGTGTTCTGTTGCTCGATATCACGGTTGAGCTTCGCTTACACCTGCCGTGGCCACGCGCACATACAAGCGCACACCACGCCCTTCCGGGCCGCGCACCGTGATCCGCTCATATGCCGCGTCGAACGGTGCATGCCCTCGCAGACCATCGGCCGAACTGTAGGGAACATACGCCGGCTGGCGATCGAGGACATACTCGCGATCGAACTTCTCGGAGCCCGCGATCCCCTGACCCATTGTGGCAACTTCCATATGGGCAATATGCAGATCATTGAGCCCCAGCGTATCGAGGATCGGACGCTCGGAATAGTAGGCCAGTGCACCGGCAATACCGGTCGCCACCAGGGTGTCGGGGGGGGTATTGGCTCGTAGCCAGAGCCCGATCTCACGGTTTTTGTCGACCACACTCTGCTCACCCCAGCCCCGTGTCGCAGCTTGGGGGATGCGCGCGGTGTCCGGCGGGAGCCCCTGCCATATAATGCCAACTGCCACCAGCACCACGCCCACCCCTGCCGCAAGGGGCTGCGGCAAACGCTGTGGGATCTGCGCCAGCGCGGCGGCACACAGCAGTGCCAGCAGCGGCAACAACGGCACAAAGAAGCGAAAGAGCGGGAAGTGATCGCCACCAACGGCAATAATGTAACTGCCGTACAAACCGCAGAGTAACGCCGGCAGCATGGCCGGCGGCAGATCACGAGCCGTGTAGCTGCGTGGTGCATGCCAGGGGCTGTAGCTGCGGCGTGCCATCAGCCATGCGAGGCTCCCCACCAGCAATAGCAGCAGCAGCGGCCACTGCGACGCGGCAAACTCAGCGGCATAGTGCAGACCCCGCCATGCCTGCGCCTCGGTCGCGCCCACCTTGGCATAGAATGTATTTGGCAGTGGATAGCCATAGTAACTGAAACGCCACAGATAATAGGGCAGAAAGATCACGCCGAACCCGATCAGTAGCCGCAATGGTGCCCGCCAATCACGTGCCGCCGCCAGTTGGCGGATCGGCATGCGCTGTAGCGCAGCACGGAGCATGGGGGCAGCCAATACGACACTACAGACAGCCGCCGCCAGCACACCTTCGGGGCGTGTCATGGCCGCCAGGCCAAGCAACATCCCGGCCGGCAACAGGCGGCGCTCGAGGCATGCTACGATTCCGGCCAGCAACAGCAGGCTAAACAGGGCCGTCTCCATCCCGCTGCCACGCGCCGTCCAGAGTATAAACGGCGTGCTGGCCAGCAACAACAGCACTGCCCCGGCTGCGGCCGGCACCCCATACCGGCGGCGTGCCGCCCACCAGACGAGCGCAACGATCAGCTGCGAGCAGAGAAGTGTCAGCGCCTGAGCCGTGGTTGCCGGTGGAAGCCCGGCTGCCAGGATCGGCACAAATAGCGCGACCCACAGGAAGTTGGTATACCCTTCGACTCGCTCGCCCGGATTAAAGACAAACCCCTGGACGTGCAGGGCATTGAGCGCATAGCGAAACGAAATAAATGCGTCATCGATCACCCAGGCTCCCAGCACCTGCACCAGTAATACCGGCACCACCAGGAAGAATATCAGCAACCCAAGGGTTGCCGGGCGATGTTCGATAACCCACGCGATAACCACAGCGGTCGCCAACCCTAGTGCTGGTACCACAAGTGGCAGCGGGTGCGGCTGGTAAAAGAACCCCTGCAACAGCACCAGCAGCAGTATGGCGGCAGCGGCGGCGATCCCGCGGCGCAGGGATCGCCGCCATACAAATACCGCCGCAGCTGCCGCCGCACAGAGCGCCAGCAGTAATGCCTGCATGCCGGGGTAGGCCGCTTGCGGCCCGAGCGACCCAAGCTGTACACCCCCATATGCCACACCCATCCGGCGGTTGAATTCCGGATGCGGCACATGCTCACTCAGCAGTTCAAGCAGCAGATCCGGCGCATAGGCCGGCGTCCGAGGCGGCAGCAACACCCGGTAGGTGCGCCAGGAATCCCAGCGGCCATCGAGCGGCAAAACGGCCAGCGGCTCACCACTGACACGCAGCTGAACCGGTATGACAGGAGCATCGCCACGGCAACCGCATAGGCGAAGCTCAACGAACAGCGGCCGGCCGAAATGGTAGCCGTTACGTACCAGAAAGCTCGCTTCGCCGGTTGTCCAGCGCAGCATGCCTCTGGTAGCCGGTTCGGCACCATGGAAGCCGAAGAAGTTGCGCAGGGCCGCCGTTTCACCTTCGGCGACAAACGGCCCTTCTTCGCCGGCGGCGATTGCCAGCACCGTAGCCGGGCGCGGCAATGCAGCAAGCAACGCAGCAACACCAATTGTGATGAAGATCGCCACCCACACGGCGGCGAATGATGATCGAGCATGCATAACACCGCCATTATAGCATTGCCGCCGGTCTGTATTCGCCACCGCCGACAGTGCTATAATAGGCAGCACAGGAGCAACAAACTGCGCATCATCAAGCGGCATGGCATCCCGCTGCATAGTCATAGAGATCCACCCGCCTCGGAGGAACCCATGGGATTTTCAATGGTCGAGCATGATCTCCTGTTGCGCCGGGTCCCACTATTCGAATCACTCTCAACAGCCGAGTTGCTACAGATCGCCGAGACACTCAGCGAGGTAGAGGTTGCCGCTGGCGAGTTCCTGTTTCGCGAGGGCGAACCAGGCACCAGTTTGTATATTCTGCTCGAAGGTGAAGTTGAGGTCATTAAGGCACTGGATACAGCGGAAGAGCGTCTGATCGTCAGGCGCGGGCCGGGCATGTTTGTTGGCGAAATGAGCCTGCTGAACGGCGATCCGCGCCGCAGCGCCAGTGTGCGTGTCGTCACGCCGCTCCGTGCCCTGCAACTCACCAAACCCGATTTCGATGCACTGCTCCTGCAACATCCACTGCTGGCCTTTGCAATGCTCAGGGTGATGAGCGAACGGCTGCGTGAATCGCACGATACGGCGATCCGCGACCTGACGGAGAAGAACAAGCGGTTGGCCCAGGCCTATGCCGAACTCCAGGCGGCGCAGACACAGCTGATCGCACAACAAACCTTGCTGCGCGAGCTACAACTGGCCCGCGAGACTCAGGAAAGCATGTTGCCGGTGCAGATCCCGCAACTGGCCGGGGTCGATATCGGCACCTGTATGCTGCCGGCACGCATCGTCGGTGGCGATTTCTATGATATCGTCAAACTCGATCATGATCGCCTGGGGATCGCGGTAGGCGATGTGTCGGGGAAGGGCATGCCTGCCGCGCTGTTTATGGTGCTGACATCCAGCCTGTTGCGTGCCGAGATACAACGCAGTACACCACCCGAAACTGCGGTGACGCTGCTCAATCGGCATCTCCTCGAACGCAATCCACAGGGATTCTTCGTCACACTCTTGTACGGCGAGCTGCATCTGCCGTCACGCACCTTCCACTATGTACGTGCCGGTCACGAATACCCAATTATCTGGGATGCCACCGGCACACCACTGCCGATCCCTCATGATGTCGGGCATCCCCTCGGGCTCTTCGATGATGGGCAGCTCGATATCCAGACGGTCATTGTTCCGCCGGGCGGCACACTCTTGCTCTTCAGCGACGGTGTCACCGAGGCGCACGGGCCGGATCACGAGCTCTTCGGCTACGAGCGGCTGATCGCTCCGCACTACCCGGCACACACAACCTCGGCGCAGGGTTTCTGTGATGCATTGGCACAGCAGATCGAGCGCCACGCCGACGGCACGCTTCAGTTCGATGATATTACGATGGTGGCGCTACACCTTCACTGATGCCCCATCAGGCGGGGAGCCAACCGCAGCTCACCGCGATCTAATACCCGCGCAATCGTCGGGGTGTCACCCGTATCGCACAACTGTACATCTCGGCAAATGCTGCCGGGGTCATATTCAGGCTCGCCATCCCCCGGCGATACTTCTCGATATACGCGGGAAGCTCGCCAACTGTTGGTGCCTGCAACAGGATCTCGGCCGTACCAACCAGCACGACGATATCGTCGCCATGGGCATCACTATTGAAGTTCAGGGCAACCTGCGGATGCCGACCAATATTGCGCACCTTCGGTGCATCGGGGCGGCTATAGATCAGCAGTGTTCCCGCTTCCCAGATAAACCAGACCGGGCTCGGCTGTGGTGTTCCATCGGCGCCGACAGTTGTGAGCCAGATGATCTGTTCGGCATGCAGCCGCCGCAGTACGCGCCGGCCAAATTCGGTTGACTGATCGATCTCCATGGTGCCTGCTCCTATCTCCTCGCCCTGTGCCTGAGGCCGGATATGACGAGTTGCCGGTTGTTCGGCAACATGCTACCATACGGCATATGAAGCATGCGAACACACCCGATCCACGTGACATCGTGCTGGCCTCGGCATCACCCCGGCGGCGCGAACTGCTGGCACAACTCGGCCTCTCATTCCGGCTCCTCGCCAATGATGCCGAAGAAGACCTGAGTGATCCGCCTGCTTCGATTGGTGCAATATTACCGCCGCTGGCCCTCCCGCTCAACGATCATCCGACACTCCGGGCATGGCGCAAACTTGATGCCGCTTGCAGCCATGCACCCGACAGTGTTATTATCGGAGCCGATACCATTGTCGTGCTCAACAATCATGTTCTGAACAAGCCGGCCGATGCGGCCGATGCCCGGCGCATGCTACGCCGCCTTGCCGGGCAGACGCACACCGTCTATACCGGCATTGCACTTGCCGACATGCGACTCTATCGCCACAGCCGCACCGCCGGCGAGCCAGGTGGCCTATGGTTTGAACTGGTTGCGAGTGACGTTGCCGTTGCCGCACTGAGCGACGACGAAATTGCCGCGTATGTCGCGACCGGCGAACCGCTCGATAAAGCCGGGGCGTATGGGATCCAGGGTATCGGTGGCCGGCTGGTTGAGTCGGTCAGCGGGAGCTATACGAGTGTCGTCGGGTTGCCCCTGGTGCAGCTGCATGATCTTCTCGGCCGGGCAGGTGTCGTCGTACCTGTTGATCCGGCGGCAGCGTACCGTCGCTGGCTTGACGCAATGGGAAAGGAACCACTCCCATGGCCTCCAACACTGCCGTAAGGTTGTTGATTGTTGATGATCACCCGCTCTTCCGTCAGGGGGTACGAGCGGCACTCGGGATGTATAGTGATATCAAGGTAGTGGCCGAGGCTTCCACCGGCGAAGAAGCACTAGCCTGGATCGAAGCCGCACCACCCAATAACGAGCCAACCGCCGCCCTGGTAGATCTGAATTTGCCGGGCATGAGCGGGCTGGAGCTGACACGCCAGCTGCGGCATCAGTATCCCAGCATCGGTGTGGTGATGCTGAGTGTCCACGAGAGTGATGAACAGGCCTTCGGGGCACTGCGGGCCGGTGCGGCCGCATACCGCTCGAAAGAGATCCACCCACGCGATCTGGCGGATATCCTGCGGCGCGTTGCCCGCGGCGAGTATGTCATCAATGATGTGGTGCTCGAAGAGCCAAAGGTAGCCAGCCGGCTCCTTTCGCAGTTCCGTAATCTGCCACAGCAGGTCACCACCGTGCCCGATGCCGATTTCCCGCTCTTTACCCCACTCAGCGACCGCGAGATCGAGGTGCTTGAACGGATCGCAACCGGTGATAGTAACCGCGATATTGCCGAGGCGCTGCATATCAGCACCCAGACGGTCAAGAATCATATTTCATCGATCCTGCGCAAACTCTCACTTAATGATCGAACCCAGGCCGTGCTGTATGCCCTGCGGCGTGGCTGGATCGAGGCACCCGATACCATCCGCGGTGGCGGAACACCAGGCGACCATGACGACAGCGAATAGTGCCGAACCGATCGCCGGTGATGTACTGCCGCGTACCACCCGTGCCATGATCGTCTTCAATCCGGTTGCCGGCCAGGCCGAAACCCTGGCACACGACATCCAGATCGCCAGTGAGATCTGGCAAGAGCATGGCTGGCATGTCAATATTCGCCCTACTGCTGCCCCCGGCGACGGCAGCCGCATTGCCCGTGAAGCGGCTGCACTCGGCTATGATCTCGTTGTGGCTGCCGGTGGCGATGGAACCATCAACGAAGTCGTCAATGGTCTGGCCGGTACGCAGACGGCCCTGGCACCGCTTCCTGCCGGTACAGTCAATGTCTGGGCTCGCGAAATCGGCCTGCCGCTCAATCCACGTGCGACGGCCGAAGCGCTGCTGCATGCCCGCATCCGCCGGATTGATCTGGGGCGTGCCGGCGATCGCTACTTCCTGCTCATGGCCGGGGTCGGCTTTGATGCGGCGGTTGTCAACCAGGTGCGCTCAAGCGAGAAACGCCGCTTCGGTATATTTGCCTACCTCATTCGCATTTTCGAAACCGCCCGGCGTTTTCGTGGCGTCCGTGCTCAGATCACCATCGATGGTCGCCGGGTACGGCGGCGCGTGCTGCTGGTGGTGCTCGGCAATAGCCAGTTGTATGGCGGAGTTATGAAGATGACTGCCCGTGCCACGATCGACGACGGGCTGCTCGATGTGTGTATTATCAAGGGAACGTCGTTGCTCAGTGCGCCGCGCATTGTGCTTGCCATTCTGCTGCAACGGCATACCGTTGATCCGAGTATCGAGTATTATCGTGCCCGAACGGTCAGTGTCGATGCGCGAACAACCATGCCGGTACAGGTTGACGGTGATCATATCGGCACAACACCTATGTCATTCGAGGCGGTTCCGGGCGCTTTGTCCGTCTTGATGCCATCCGAGCTTGAAAGTGATCTGTTACGCATCGAGCGCCCGGTGCGCCGCCGCGCCTGGCAGCGCGCCATTGGCTGGATCAGCCGACGCCTGGCACGCCTGATCCCTGCGGCCTACCGCCGCCGTGGAGCCGAGCTATGATCCGGCAGCTGTGTGTGCTTGTCGTTAGCATGTGGGCACTTGCGGCATGCAGTACACCGGCGGCGCTGCCCACCCCGACTGCCGCACCGCCACTGCCGGTCGAGCCGACACCCATTGGCGCGCCGGCCGCCCCTGCCCCAACGGTTGCCGCTGCCGGTGAGCCGCTGCCAGGCCGGCTTCTCTTCGTCAAGAGTGGTGATATCTGGCTGTGGCAAGGAAATCGCGGCGGGCAACTGACACGCCACGGCCAGGCCGGGCAGCCGGCCTTCTCGCCCGATGGCAGCCGGATCGTCTTTGTGCGGTATGGTGAGAGTTTCAGCGATCTGGTGCTCATGGCCGCCGACGGCAGTGAGAGCACGCCGCTGACGAATAATGGCTCTGATCTGCCGCTCAATGGCATCGAGCGGGTGTATGATGTTGTCTGGGCTTTTGCACCGGCATTTGCGCCAGGCGGCGACGAGATCGCTTTTGCATCACAGTTTGGCCCACCGTTTGGCTCGCCGGCCACCGATCACCCTCTGGCACTGTATACGATCGCACCGACCGGCGGCGAGCGCCTGTTGCGCTATGGTGATCCGGCCGCCCATATTGGCCGGATCACCTATACGCCCGATGGCACCACCCTGATCTTTGGCCTGACACCGACCGGCAATGGGTCGGCGCGCCTGTTGCGTTACGACCGGATCGCCGAGACGGTCTCGCAGCTCCGTGGGGCCCCCGAACAGAGCTACGACCCGGCTGTCTCGCCTGATGGCGCCTGGGTCGCCTTTGCTACCCGCGATGGTAATCGGACCGATATTTTCGCGCTCTCGATCGACGGCGAACGGCTGGTACGCCTGACGAACCTCGGCGCTGCACGGGCACCGGTCTTCTCGCCCGATGGAACCCGCCTGGCGTTTCTGGCAATTGCCCCCGAAGGCGATAGTTTCGACCTGTGGGTGGCTGATCTGTTGATCGGCAACGACCAGGCGCTGTATGCCGGCGAGCCGCGCCGGCTCACACGCGGGCTGCGCATTGATGCTGGATCTGGGCTGGCGTGGGGGCCGTAACCCGCCAGTGGCCGCCAATCTACCAGGATGGCTGCCGATACCCAGGCGAACCTGCATAGCGCCGCATCGCAAGCCGTAGATCCGTCGTGCGACCCGGCGGCAACACCACCCGCAGATACGGCCCATCGACGGCATGCGGCACGGCATCGACGCTACCATGAGCGGTAACACTCCTGAAGTGATGTTCGCCAAATGCCCCGGCCTGCACGATCACTACCCGTTCATCCAGCACACTCAGATTGGTCAGGGTCAGATCGACCCCATCGGCATCAATGCGGTGGACCAGAGCCGCGACATCGGGCGGCAAACCGGGGCGGCGTGCCAGCGCATCGTGGTAGCAGAGCCGTACATGCAGCAAACCGCCATGATAGATGATCTGTGGTGCGCCACACGTAAGCTGGATGAGCGCCTCGGTATGCACCGGGTTGAGATCCTGCCAATGATGAACATCCCATTCCTCGGGATCTGTGTCATCGGCGCGGATCTTGTCCATCCGACGCAGCACTTCGGCCCATTGGGCATCGAGAATGTGCTGCGGGTAATCGGGCAGCTCGCCACGCACATAACAATACCATGGCGCAATATGGATATCATCCCCTTTACCACGGCCGGCGCGCACCTCACGCCAGGCGGTAGTGCGCTCGGGGAAGCGTTCAAGCCGTGCTGCGTCAGCTTCCGACTGCGACATCTGCCAGATCTGCAGCGCATATTCAGCCGACAGCGGTCGGTATGCCGTCCAGCCGGCATCGGTATAGCGGTGTGGCACCAATAACTTGCCATCTTCTACTCGCCCGAGATCGAGCTGCAGATCAAGCTGGGCGCGGGGGATATCAAGATAGCTCAGATCGCCGGTCAGCAACACCGCATTCATGGCGGCAATCGTTAACGGCTGAATAATCGACATGAAGCCATGCGGCCAGCGCCAGCCATAGTAGCCACCCCACCATTTGCCATCCATGAGTTCACCGATCGCCCCATTCGGGCCGATGTTATCAGGGCAGCGGCCACCATTGGCGGCGATCCGATCGGCCCAGGCCGCAAGATAATCGAGTACCCACTGCTTATACTGCGTCTCGCCCGTCCACAGGTAGGCATGCGTGATCAGGCTAGTGGATGTCAGGTTCAGCGGCACATCACCACGCATCTGGCGTTCGTTCAGCAAGCGCAGGATCTCGCCATACACCCGATCATCATTCCAATCGGCAATCGGGCCATCGACACCCGGCACATCCTCGAATGGCGCCGGGTATGCCGCCAGAATCGCCCGATGAGTCGCCCAGTCATCCCACTCGTTGACCAGCCGTGGGCCACGGCTACCGGTAATCGGCGAGCGCATCATGCGCCGCGATGGATCATAGTTTGGTGCCGCCGGATCAAGCCCCATATACATACGAGCAAAACGCTGTGCCCTGGCGCGGTGCAGCTGATCGCGCGGATCAGCGAGGCCAAAGTAATACAGGTAGATCGAACTCTCGCCATGGTGCATCCAATCGTAGAAGGCGTCGAATTCGCGCCATACCTGGCCATAGGCGGTGAACTGTCGTGTCACCGCTTCCCAGAGCATACGGCTGCGCCGATAGAGATCTTCCGCACCGCCAAGCAGATAAAAAAGTGGCCAGTTATGGTAGCTCTCATATCCATCGTCGGAGCCGTCCATCCCCGGCCATTCCTGCCGCCAGACGAAGGTTCCATCGCTATGGGTATAGCGCTGCTGGTAGGCTGGTGCCGCCGCGTTCATCGTATCAATCAGGCGGCGCTGCGCCAGCGCCCACGCCGGCGGCGGCACGCTGCGATCGGCAGTGATCGTCACAAGCTGCATGTCGTTCCTCTTTGTTGTACAGTCGGTATCGATCGGCCCAGTTACGCAAACCTGCGGCAATCACGATCGCCGATCAGTAAAGAGACTCTCAGGTCAAAGGTTCACTCAGATCCATTGGTCTCGGCAAATGCGGCTGTCGTATCGAGTGCCTGACGGACAGCGTGCATCAGTGCATCGACCGAGTATGGTTTGGCCAGATACGCTGCCCGTGATGTCAGATAGCGCCGGTGGAGCAGTGTCGCGCCGGTATACCCCGAGGTAAAGAGCACCCGCAGATGCGGGTACTGTTGGGCAAGACGGTCGGCCAGTTCGATCCCTCCCGTTACCGGCATGATCACATCGGTAAACAGCAGGTCGATCGGCGCTTGTGTAGCATCAACCTGTTCGAATGCAGCCTCGGCATCGGTTGCTTCCAGCACGGTATAGCCGAATTCACGCAGCATGCGCACCGTCGTCTGCAACAGTGCATGGTCATCCTCCACAACCAGGATCGTCTCGTTCCCATGCGGCTGGGCATCGTCAGCACCACCGGCGATGGCCGGTGTTTCGGTATGCAACGGCAGATAGACGCGAAAGGTGCTCCCGTGGCCATACTCGCTATAGACTGCAATATGGCCGCCATGCTGCTTGACGATCCCATATGAAGTGGCCAGGCCAAGGCCGGTACCTTCCCCTTGCGGTTTGGTCGTAAAAAATGGCTCGAAGATCTGGGGCAAATGCTCGGCGGCGATCCCCTGGCCAGTATCGCTGACAGCCAGTACCGCATACTGGCCGGGATTCACCCCGACATGCTGCGCCGCATAGATCGCATCAAGAGACACAATATCGGTCTCGATCAGTACCTGGCCGCCATCCGGCATGGCATCACGCGCATTGACCACCAGGTTGACCAGCACCTGGCTGATCTGTGCCTCATCGGCCATCACATGCGGCATATTGACGGCCGGGCGCGTCACCAGCTCGATCGTCTCGCCGATCAGGCGGCGCAACATCCGATCCATATCGAGAATCAATGCATTCAGATCAGTCAGCTCGGCCAGGAAAACCTGTTTCCGGGCAAATGTCAGCAGCCGATGCGTCAGATCGGCGGCACGCTGTGCTGCCCGATCGATCTCATCCAGATCATCCAGCAGATGTGGCGGGCCATCGGCGAGCTCATCGCGCAGCAGCATGGTACTTCCGATGATCACCGTCAGCAGGGTGTTGAAAACATGCGCCACCCCCCCAGCCCGCCGGCCGACGGTCTCCCTTTTCTGCGCCTGCAAGAACTGAGCTTCGAGTTGCAGCTTGTCGGTCACGTCGTTGGCCAGCACAACAACCGCCGGCCGGCCATTGAATTCGATCCGGTCGCTCGAAATCTCAACATCGATGTGTTTCCCATCAGCCTTGCGATGCCGCCACAGGCGCGGTGCACTGTAGTTACGGTCGCGGCGCGCCGCCACTGCACTGCGCAAGCGTGGGATGTCTTCCGGATCACGAATATCGGCAATCGTCATCGCCAGAAACTGCTCGCGCGAATAGCCATACCGCTCGATGGCAAGATTGTTCACCGCCAGAAACTGGAGCGTCTCCAGATCATAGATCCACATCGGGTTGGGGTTGTGCTCGAAAAGGTTGCGGTATTCGGTTTCGGTGCGCCGCAGCGCTTCCTCAGTAGCATTCCGTGCCTGGATCTCGGCCTGCAACAGCTCTTCATTGCGCACCCGCGCCGAGAGCTCGTTCCGCAACCCCGCGATGATTCGCTCAAAGCGCCCGCGTAAGATGGCTACTACCATTACCAGGCTTGGAAGAAACAGACCGATGATGATCAGCCGGTTGACTTCCAGTATTGTGAGCCCTGTGTCTGAATCGAGTGACTGCAGAAATACATACCAGAAGGTGATGATACAGACGATGAGGCCACCAAACGCACCACGCACCAATGTCAGGAAGACTACCAGAATACTGAAGACGACCGAGATATTCGGAATAGGACCGAACTGATCACGCACGAATTCGGCAGCCAATACGAGCAGCCCACCGAGGAATACTGCTTCGAGTACCTGACGCATACGTGGATGAACGTAGTTGAGAAAGATGTCCTTCATGGTACTGCTCATAGTAGTTTATGCTACCCAAATGCGCTGGCAGATCACCCGCACAAACCGGTCATCGACACCCCTTATCGCACACCACTATAATACATTGCTTTCCAATACTCAATAAATATTGCAAATCATTGACAAACACTGTGCGGGTGAGTATACTTTATGGTAACTTCACCAAAAAAGAAAGTGAGCAACACCATGCCATCCTCCGAGATGCACAGTGCGCTGGCGGGCACGGCGAGCCGCGCCGGGGCTAATAGTCGGGCAATCAGCGTCATGTGCTCACGGGCGATTGCGGCGACACCCGAAGCCATCTTTGCCGTTCTGTCGGACGCAAAGAACCTCACGCATCTACTGCCGAATGTCCGGCGTGTCGAGTTGCTCGAACAGCATGTGACCGAAGCGCGCATTCGCACGCATATGTCGATCGGGCCGGTCGCCAATATCCAATCGGAAGGGATCGTCAGCTGGATCGAGAACCGCGAGATCCGCTTTGTTTCGAGTCAGCCGGTGCATGTCACAACCTGCTGGTTGCTCACTGCAGCCGGCGACACCACGCATGTGCAGCTTACCCTCGACATCGACCTGACGCCGATGATGGGGCCGCTGGCGGTATTCGTACCGCAAGAACAGGTACGTGCAATGATCACCCCTGATCTTGAACAGACATTAACCCGCATGGCGCGCCTCGTCGAGTAAGCCTGGCGAGAATAACAACATGAGTCATCAGGCCGTGGCGGTATCGCCACGGCCTGTGTGTTGCAGCTACCCGGGATGCTAGCCCCGCCGCTTGATCAATGCTGCCCGCCAGGAGGCCCGCCGGGCCAGCCGCCGAGATGATTCGGCAACCTCAGTAGTGATCTCTAACCGGCCTGCATGCGATTCACACTGCCGCGCAAAGAGGGTATACCCTTCCGGTGTGCCGGCACACTGGTATACCACCGCATACGCGGCAAGCAGCTCACATTCAGCATCGCCGATACGACGCGGTATCACAGCCATCACCAGCTGGTGAAACAGTGGAAGGAGTTCATCCGCAGCGTTACGATGCTCCATGATATGTGCTGACCGAACCTCTCGCTATCTGTGCTATAATCCCGCCACCTGTACCAGATATGTATACGTAATGAGCAGCCATGCAGTTTTCTCTGCGCCGCGATCGCGCACCATGGATAATTGTGGTTATCGCGCTGATGTGTGGCATGTTCGGCTCCGACACACTCCAGGCGGCCGCCATCCCCACTTCGCCACCGGTGATCGCTGCCGGTACGCTGGTATCGGCGGTTGCAAATCGCGATGGATCGCTCCAACTCGCGACTGATGCAGCGGCAGCCGCCCCTGTGTACGGCAACTATGCGCGTTTTGGGCAGGCGATCATGCCGGCCATCCATGCGCCGGCGCCGTTTCGCGCTCTCAGCATTGGCTATGAGGCAACGACCCCCCCCGGTGCTGCATTGCTTGTCGATCTGCGCACGAGTCTCGATGGGCAGCGCTGGTCGGCATGGGAGCTCGACATCGATGCCGGGTCGGTCGTGACATTCGCACACCCGGCACGTTATGCCCAGTATCGTGTCACACTGTTGGCACACGATGCGACACCGACGATCAGCCGGGTAGTGCTTGCACCGGCGCGTGCCGCAGGTCTGTTTCGTGCCATGAGCGATGGCGTACCGATCGCGCCGACCTTCACCATTCGCGGTACGCGTCAGGGGATGGTTGGTGGGCGTACCGCCAACGGCCACCGTATTATCAAACGTGATCATTTCGTATCGCTCCCATGCCGCTGTGCGCTTTCGAGCAAAGGCGGCAACGAATATCAGGTACGGATCACCTACCGTGGCAAAACGAGTGTCGCACCAGTGTATGATGTTGGCCCATGGAATGTGCGCGATAACTACTGGGCACCACAGGAAGAGCGCTATTTCAGTGATCTGCGCCAGGGCTGGCCGCAGGATCATGCCGCCTATTACGATGGGCATAACAACGGCCGGGCAGCCAAAGGGCGGGTACGCTTCCCAACCGCGATCGATGTTGGCGATGGTGCCTGGTGGGATGATCTCGGTATCAGGGGTGATCAGGCCGAACTCGAAGTGACCTTCCTCTGGATGGGGGTTGACCCGCTTGCCGCCGAACAACCGGCTGCCGATCATAGCGGCGAACCACCACCCGCCGAAGGCAACCCTGCCGATCCACCCGCCCCTGCCGATCCGCCCGCCCCCG
>CALLZL010000376.1 GCA_937859575.1 uncultured Chloroflexota bacterium | reverse complement strand
ACCAGCGCGTCGATCTCATCAACCATAGCGCGTAACCAGTGTGCCAGCTCATCGCACTGCGCCGGGCGTCGCAGATCACTCAACACCTCGGCCGGCGGCAGGCATACCTCGGCACCCGCAATCGCCGCAATCAACTGCGGGTAACGGGTATTCACCGGCCGCTCATCGAGTGGTACCAGGGCAATTCGCATCCTTCACAACTCCTCAGTTCATATGCAGCATCCATTCTGTAGAGCTTTCGATATACCACTCTCCGCTGGGCATGTCAATGCGCGTCCGAGGGTATGCCGACGATCCCTGTACAGCTGCACATAGCAGGGTGTGGCGCGTCATTCCACAACTTTGTGCCATTTGACACGAAGAGATGATAATGGTATTGTACGCGTGCTGATGCACCCCCTACCTGCGAGCATCCGAGTTAGTCTGGAAAGCGAGCTGGTCTGCTATGCCCCCGCTTACTGAGCACATCGTACTGCGCGACCTCGATGTCCCCAACATTGGCGACCAGGAGGTCTACATCCAGAATGGCGGTTATGAGGCGTTGCGCATTGCGCTCAAAGAGAAGACGCCTGCCGATGTTATGACGATGGTGAAGGATGCCGGCCTGCGCGGCCGCGGCGGTGCCGGGTTCCCGGCCGGTGTCAAATGGGGTTTCCTTCCCAAAGGTGTTTATCCGCGCTATCTGCTCTGCAACTGCGACGAGAGCGAGCCGGGCACCTTCAATAACCATCAGATCGTTGATCGCAACCCGCACCAGTTGATCGAAGGCATCATCCTTGCTGCCTATGCCATCGAGTGTCACACTGCCTTCATCTATGTACGGGGTGAGTTTGCCCATGCGGCCCGCACCTTGCAGCGCGCCGTCGATCAGGCTTACGAAAAAGGGTTTCTCGGCAAGGATATCCTCGGCAGCGGCTTTGAGCTCGACATCATTGTGCATCGTGGTGCCGGTGCCTATATCTGCGGCGAAGAGACAGCCCTCATGGAGTCGCTTGAGGGCAAGATCGGCCAGCCACGCCTCAAGCCGCCCTTCCCGGCGGTTGCCGGCCTGTATGGCAAGCCGACAATCATTAATAATGTTGAGACGCTGACAAATGTGCCGATGATCGTGCGCAAGGGTGTCGAATGGTATCGTACCTTCGGCACCGAGCGTAGCCCCGGCACCAAGGTCTTCTCGCTCTCGGGGCATGTCAATCGCCCCGGCAACTACGAAGTGCCGTTCGGTACCCCTCTGCGCGAGCTGATCGAAGCCGACTACTACGGCGGCGGCATGCGCAATGGCAACCAGGTCAAGATCGTCGTGCCCGGTGGCGCGTCGGCTGCATGGCTTACGGCCGCCCAGCTCGATGTCACGATGGATTACGAAGCCCTGGCGGCCGCCGGTACCATGCTCGGCTCGGGTGGCGTGATCGTCCTCGACGAAACCGTCTCGGCTGTCGAAGTTGCCTATAAGATGGATGAGTTCTTTAAGCACGAATCATGCGGCAAGTGTACCCCCTGCCGCGAAGGAACCCACTTCCTTGTGAAGGTCCTTCATCGCCTCAACCATGGTGGTGGGCGTCAGGGAGACATTCCGATCCTGCATGATGTCTATAACCAGATGGCCGGCAACTGCTTCTGCCTGCTTGGCGAAAGCGCGGTTGTTCCGATCCGCAGCGCACTGAAGCTCTTCCCGCACGAGTTCGAGGAGGCGATCGCCCGGGCGACCGCCGGCGCCAACGGGGCCAACGGCAAGCACGCCATCGCGCTGGTGACGCACTAATATAAGGTGTATCACAATGCCTGATGTGACCCTGATCATCGATGGGCAGACGGTCACGGTGCCGGCTGGTACCAATATCGTTGATGCTGCCCGCTCAACCGAGGTCTCGATCCCGGTCTTCTGCTATCATCCCAAACTGCGCCCGGTCGGCATGTGCCGCATGTGCCTGGTTGAAGTCTGGACACCGCGGATCGATCCGGCAACGCGCCAGCCGGTGCTCGGCGAAGATGGCAAGCCAGTACTCGCGCTGATGATGGGCAAGCTGCAACCCGGCTGCGTCCCTCCTGTCAGCGATGGTATGGTCGTCAAAACAGTGACCGATAAGGTGCAGTTCGCGCAGAAGGGGCAGCTCGAATTCCTCCTGAGTTCGCACCCGCTCGATTGCCCGGTGTGCGATAAAGGCGGCGAATGCCCGCTCCAGAACCTGACGATGCAGTTCGGCCCAAGCACTTCGCGCTTCGACTATGCCGATAAAGTGCATTTCGAGAAGCCGATCGCTCTCGGTGATACGATCTACCTCGACCGCGAACGCTGTATCCTCTGTTCGCGCTGCGTCCGCTTCCAGGATGATATCGCCGGTGATCCGGTGCTCGGCTTCGATAACCGTGGCCGCGCCTGGGAGATCATCTCAAAGAGCGATCCACCATTCGATAGCAAGTTCTCGGGTAATACAACCGATATCTGCCCGGTCGGCGCGCTCACCTCCGCCGATTTCCGCTTCAAATCACGCGTCTGGGAAGTTCGCTCGGTACCGACGATCTGTACCCATTGCCCGGTTGGCTGTAATCTCACCTTCGACATGCGCCACAACCAGTTGATGCGCGTGATGCCACGCGAAAATGATTATGTCAACGAGATCTGGAACTGCGACAAGGGGCGTTTCGGCATGCGCTTTGCCGAAAGCGGCGACCGGCTGACGACACCATTGATCCGGCGCAATGGGAAGCTGGTTGAGGCAAGCTGGGAAGAAGCACTGCAGCTGGTTGGTGAACGTCTGGCGGAACTGCGCGACGATGCCGGCTCACAGGCACTGGCCGGCCTGGCAGCGCCGGATCTGTCGAACGAAGATCTGTTCCTGTTCGGCAAACTGCTGCACGATACACTCGGCTCGCCAAACCTTGATCACCGCGTTGGGGTGGCGGGCGAAGCTGCAATCGATGATCTGCCGGCTGCGTATGGTGTCGGCCAGGGAACCAACCTGCTCGAACTCGGCAAAGGCACCGCCGTGCTGGTCTTTGGTGCCGATCCCGAAGAAGAAGCACCGCTCTATCTGCTGCGGCTGCGTGGCATCCTGGCCCGTGGCGGCGATGTAACCGTCGTCAATCCGTATGCCACCAAGCTCGAACACGCCGCCACCCGCAGCCTGCGCGTCCGCCCCGGTGCCGAGCAAGCCCTGGCCCTGGCGCTGCTCAAAGTCGTGATCGATGAAGCGCTCGATACCACATTTGCCGAGCGCCTGCGCGATACCGATCAGCTACGTCGCATACTTGGCGAATACACTTTGGCGCAACTCGCCGAGGCCGCCGGGGTCGCCGAAGAGCAGATCCAGGCCGGCGCACGTGCCTTTGCCCAGGCCGAGCATGGCATCATCATCTATGGTCGCCATGCACTGGCCGGTGGCAACGACCTCAGCAATACCCTGGCAAATCTCGCACTCCTGTGCGGCAAGGTCGGCCGTGCCAACAGCGGCTTGATCGCGCTGACCAGCGGCGGCAATACGCGTGGTGCGATCGACATGGGGGTGCGCCCCCGGGGTGGCCTGAGCGCCGCCGAATACTGGCCGGCCGCTTCAGCCGGAACCCTGCGCGGCATGTATATTGCCGGGCTTGATCCGGCACGCCAGAGCGCTGCTGCGGCAGCCGCCCTCGGCAACCTCGAATTCCTGGTGGTGCAGGATATCTTCCTCACCGCAACTGCCGAGCTTGCCCATGTCGTGCTGCCGACCGCCACACTATTCGAACGCGACGGCACCTTTACCAACGCCGAACGACGCGTGCAGCGCTCGCGGCAGGCTCGCCCGGCCAGCGCCGGCCAGCCGGCACCCTGGGAGATCTTCCAGCGGGTTGCCCAGGCCATTCCGGTTGCCGTGCCGGCAGGCAACAGCAACGGAAGTGATCGGGCTGCCGGCTGGGGGTATGTCGTCGCCAGTGATGTGGCCGATGAGATCAGCCGCAAGGTGGCCGGCTATAGCAGTGCCGGCTACACCAGCCTCGGCGTGACCCGCCAGTCGTGGGGGCGTCAGGCCAACGATGATGTCTATTACGACGGCACATCCTATATCAATACCGAAGGGGTTGGGGTGCAGATCAGCAGCCGTGCCGATGATCCCAAGGCAAGTTTCAGCCTGAGCCGGGTGGCATACCCGGGCGCAGCGGCCGGCGAAGGAATCGCACTGTTGCCCGTCGTGCGCGCCTACGACGGCGGCGACTGGGCGCGTGGTTCGAAGCTTCAGCCGCGGATGGTGCCGGCGCATGTCGTGCTGAGTCATGCCGATGCCGCACGCATCGGGATCGGGGTCGGCGAAACAGTGCGGATCGAAACGGTGGCCGGATCGGCCAGCCTGCCGGCACAGATCGACACCGGCCTTGCCGAAGGGGTGGCGCTCCTGCCGCTGGTCGCCGGTATTGCTGCCGGTGATCTGCTGACCGGTGCGGTAACGGCGGCGCGCATCGAACGGGCGGAATAACGAGCAGGACGTCGGTTTCCCGCTTCGCGGCATCAGTGCAAGCGCTCGTGCCTGCGGTGGTACAATGCACAGCGGGAGGTGGGCATCGCACCGCACATCATGCTGGATGCAGGGGTATGGCGGCCAATGCGTGATCGAACCGGCGCATGCCATACCAGGCAATACGCGATATTTGGAGCACACTCATGACCTGGCTCGACATCGTCATTCTGATCGTCAAGTGCATTGTGCTGACGCTCGCAGCAACGACCATGTTCGCCTATTTCACGCTCTTTGAGCGGCGATTGTTGGCACGGCTGCAGAATCGCGTCGGCCCGAATCGTGCCGGTGCCATCCCGCTTCCAGGAGGCCAGCGCATTCTGGGTGGTTGGCTGCAACCGGCCGCCGACGCAGTGAAGCTCTTCTTCAAAGAAGATGTCGTGCCGGTGATGGCCGATAAGTGGGTCTATATCATGGCACCGGGCTTTGCCGTTATTCCGGCATTGATCATCTGGGTTGCCATTCCGCTCGGCTACTGGCCCGACGGTGCGGGCGGCAATCTGCTGCAACTGGCCGAAATCGATGTTGCGATCCTCTATCTGCTGGCCGTTACCTCGGTCGGCGTGTATGGAATCGCCATCGCCGGCTGGGCCTCGAACAATAAATATTCGATGCTGGGCGGTATTCGCGCCACGGCACAGGTTATTTCGTACGAACTGGCGCTTGGCCTGGCGGTACTCGGTGTCGTGATGCAGGCGCAGAGCTTCCGCACCGATACAATCGTCGATGCCCAGACGACTCTCTGGTATATCGTGCCGCAGTTCCTCGGTTTCGTCATCTTCCTGGTCGCATCAACTGCCGAAGTTGTGCGTGCACCATTCGATCTGGTCGAAGCCGAACAGGAGCTGGTGGGTGGATACAATACCGAATACGGCTCGATGAAATTCGCGCTCTTCTTTATGTCGGAATACATCAAGCTGATCGCCATGAATGCCATCGCCGTGACCCTCTTCCTGGGCGGTTGGAAGGTGCCCGGCCTGCAGACTCTTGCCGATGCAGTAACGGCCTCGTTCGGTGCAAACATCGGTAATGCCGTCTTCGGCCTGACATCGCTTGGTGCCTTCTTGCTCAAGGTTACCGTGCTCTCGTTTGTATCGGTCTGGGTGCGCGCCACGCTGCCACGGGTGCGCTATGATCAGTTAATGGATCTCGGCTGGAAAGTGCTTCTGCCACTGGCACTCATCAATGTCGCACTCACCGCGATCGTCAATGTCATCCTGCCCGACAATATCTGGATCAGCGGAATCGTGCTCTTCGTGCTCGGCCTGGCGACCCTGATCGGGGCAACCATTCTCAGCCGGCCGAAATACACATCGTCGCAGGTTACGATGGTCAAGAACAACGCACGTTCGTGAATTCGGCACGCTGCCGCATAGTGCAGGCAGTGTATGTATCGCCTGTAATCACGCAACTGCTATACCAGAACCGACAAGAGAAAGAGATGCTGCATGCTGGGAGAGATCTTTAAAGGGTTGCGTACAACGCTTCGTTACCTGTTCCGCCAGCCGGTCACCGTCGAATACCCCGAGATCAAACGGCCGGTGCGCGAGCGATTCCGCGGTCGGCATGAGCTGAAGCGTTTCGGCAATGGCATGGAGCGCTGTATCGGTTGCTCGCTGTGTGCGGCGGCATGCCCTTCGGATGCTATTCTGGTGGTGCCGGCCGAGAACAACCTGCAGCAACCCAACTCACCAGGCGAGCGCTATGCGGCGCGCTACGAGATCAACATGCTGCGCTGTATCTTCTGCGGCTACTGCGAAGATGCCTGCCCAACGAATGCCATTGTGCTCGAACACCAGTATGAACTCGCATTCTACGATCGCAAATCGTCGATCTATACCAAAGAGATGCTGCTTGTCCCGGCGGAGCAGGGGCACGGCGATATTCCGCCGGTGTTACAGCAACTCGACCGGCGGCCCAGCCCACCGGCGCAGATCGACCTGTAAGAAGCGCCTCGCAGAGCGAGGCGGCGGAAGGAAGGCCCGGGTCTATGGAGCTTATCGTCTTTGCCGTCACAGCGGTGATCGCCATCATCGGTGCCGTCGCGATGGTTGCCAGCAAGAATGCGGTACATAGTGCGCTTTTCCTGCTGTTGAACTTCGGTGCCATCGCCGTGCTCTATCTGTTGCTGCGCGCACCATTCTTGTTTGCGACACAACTGATCATCTATGCCGGCGCGATAATTGTGCTATTTCTGTTTGTGGTTATGCTACTTGGTGCCGAGCGCCACGAGGATAATCGCGATCGATTAGCCTGGCAACGGCCGGTAGCACTCGTGATGGCTGGATTACTGCTCGCTGAAGTTGCCTATGTCGTTGTTGCATTGCCGGCGCAGGCTCCGGTTACTACCGACGAAGGATTCGGTGCTCCCGAGGTGATCGCCGAGCAACTATTCACCACCTTCTTGCTTCCATTCCAGGTTACGGCGTTCATCATACTGGCGGCGATTGTCGGTGTGGTGGTTCTTCACATGCAGGAGAAACGGCAGGTCTAGCACAATGGTGCCGACTTTTTACTATGTGCTGTTGAGCGCACTACTCTTCTGTGTCGGGGTTACCGGCGTACTCATCCGGCGCAATGCGCTGGTGGTACTCATGTCGGTTGAACTGATGCTCAACTCGGCCAACCTGGCGCTGGTTGCCTTCGCCCATGCGCGCCAGGATGTCACCGGGCAGTTGCTCGTCTTCTTTGTGATTGTCGTCGCTGCGGCCGAGGTGGCTGTCGGCCTGGCCTTGCTGGTCACGATCTTTCGCACCAAGCAGACGACCAACATCGATGATATTAATGTGCTGAAGGGGTAGCGCCGTTGCGGCCTACCCGGCAACATGCCGCTGTGTCGTCGTCTACGGATCGACGCTCTGTTTTGGATGTTTTGAGGAATCCGGATGTCTGATCTACGATGGGTGATCTGGCTGATCCCCGCGCTGCCGTTACTCGGATTTCTGGTGACGGTCTTACTGGCGCGGAGTGAACGTGCGGCCGGGCTGATTGCAAGTGTCGCAGTTGGCCTCTCGTTTGTGGCCACGATCGCCTCGATCGCGGTCATGCAGTCGCTGCCGGAAGAAGCGCGACGGCTCAATATCGTGCTGTGGGAGTGGATCAGCGTCGGCGCGTTTCGCGTCTCGTTCGGGGTGCTATTCGACCAGTTGACGGCGGTGATGGCACTGTTGATCACCGGGGTCGGTGGCCTGATCCACATCTATTCCATCGGCTACATGCATGGTGATAGCCGGCCGGTTCGTTTCTTTGCCTACCTCAACCTGTTCATCTTCGCCATGCTCATGCTGGTGATGGCCGACAACCTGCTGCTGCTGTTTCTCGGTTGGGAAGGGGTCGGCCTCTGTTCGTTCCTGCTGATCGGCCACTACTTCGATCGACGCTCGGTAGCGCCCGGTATTGTTCCAAGTGAGGCAGCCGTCAAGGCGTTTGTCGTCAACCGGGTTGGTGACGCGGCATTTCTGCTGGCGATCATCCTGGTCTTCTCACGCCTTGGCTCGATCTCATTCTTTCCCAACGAAGCACTCGGCATCAACGGGTATCTCGAACGGGCACCAGAGCTGGCCTTTACCCAGGTCGGTATCGGCTTCCTGGGTAGTATCGGCGTCATCACGGCGATCTGCCTGCTCATGCTGATTGGCGTTACCGGCAAATCAGCCCAGGTGCCGCTCTATACCTGGTTACCCGATGCAATGGCCGGCCCGACGCCGGTGTCGGCGTTGATTCACGCCGCCACCATGGTCACTGCCGGGGTCTACCTGATCGTCCGCAACCATACGCTCTTTTCGGCATCGCCAACGGCAGCCGGGGTAGTGGTTGCGATCGGCCTGGTGACGGCGTTTCTGGCAGCGACGGCCGCCATCACCCAATTCGACATCAAGCGCGTCCTGGCCTACTCGACGATTTCACAGCTCGGGTATATGGTGACGGCAGTCGGCATGGGGGCGTATGCCGCCGGGATGTTCCACCTGCTGACGCATGGGTTCTTCAAGGCGTTGCTCTTCCTGGCTGCCGGTGCAATTATTCATGCCGTCCATGAGACACAAGATATGCGGCGCATGGGAGGGTTGAAGGATGAGCTGCCGACCACCTTCCGGATCTATGCGATCGGCGCCCTGGCGTTGGCCGGCATCTTCCCGTTTGCCGGTTTCTGGAGCAAGGATGAAATCATTGCGCATGCCTGGTTTACGGTTCAGAATCCAGGGGCTGCGGTTGCGTTGATCGTCACCTCAATGCTGACCGCCTTCTATATGGGGCGGCAGGTGGCGCTGATCTTCTATGGTAAGCGGCGCGAGCCGGGCACGCCGGCCCACGAACCGGGCAATGCCATGCGCATCCCGCTGTTCATTCTGGCGGCGGCGGCAGTGCTTGGCGGCCTCATCAACCTGCCCGGTGTCCACTGGCTGAGCAGTTTCCTCGAACCGGTCATCCACGAGCCAGAGGTCGTCTATACGCTTGGCATGGGTATTCTGGCGACGATCGCGACATTACTGAGTATTGGCGGCGCGTATCTCGGCTGGTGGCTGTATGCACGTGCCCTGGCAGGGCGTGTGCGGCCGGGGCGTGATGACCCGGCATTACGGTACCTCGGCGATCTGTGGCGTGGTGCGGAGCTTGGTTGGGGTTTCGACTGGTTCTACCAGCGCGTGATCGTACGGCCATACCGCAACTTCAGCCAGACGCTCAGCGATGTCTTTGACCGCCAGGGGATCGACGGTATTCTGGTGGCCGGGCCGGGGCGCATCCTCGGGGTGCTGGCACACGGCGTGCGCGTCGCCCAGAGCGGTTTTGTACGCAACTATGCCCTCGCCTTCCTGATCGGCGTGGTGGTGCTTGTCGGCTACTTTACTCTGGCAGGGCGGTAGGCGCACGAGCGCCGCCGCAACAGGGGTACACACTGTGAACCAGATCGGCTTTCCACTCGTATCGCTTATCGTCTGGCTGCCGGCGCTCGGCGCGCTGCTGCTGTGGCTGTTACCACGCGACAATACGGCTGCCGGGCGGATCGTGGCGCTGGCGGCCGCGATTGGCGCACTCGTCGCTGCGGTGCCGCTGTATATCCTGTTCGATCCAAGCCAGGCCGGCTATCAACTCGTCGATCGGGTCGGCTGGGTGTCGGATTGGGGATTGTACTACAGCGTCTCGGTTGACGGTATCAGCCTGTGGCTGGTACTGCTGACGGTCTTCCTGACGCCTATTGCATTGCTGGCCAGCTGGGGCAGTGATGTCGCGAACCCACGGCTGTTCCAGGGGCTCATCCTGCTGCTTGCCAGTGGCATGACCGGGGTCTTTGTGGCACAGGATATGTTGCTGTTCTATATGTTCTTTGAGTTCACATTGGTGCCGACGGCACTGCTGATCGGCATGTGGGGCAGCGACGAGCGACGTGCGGCCGCGATCAAGTTCTTCGTCTATACATTTGCCGGTTCGGTCTTCATGCTGCTTGGTATTATCGGGCTCTACCTGATTCATGGCCAGCAGACGGGGGTCTACACATTCGACCTGGCAACCCTGCTGGCGAGCCTGCAGCTTGGGGCGATCCGCATCGACCCGTTGATCGAGCAGTTGCTCTTCCTGGCCTTCTTTATCGCGTTTGCCGTCAAGGTTCCGATCTGGCCGTTCCACACCTGGATGACAACCGCCCATGCCGAAGCACCGGTGTCGGGGGTTGTTGATGTTGCCGGTATGATGCTCAAGATCGGGGCATACGGCCTGATCCGCTTCAATGTGCAACTCTTCCCGAATGCAGCTGCCTGGGCGGCGCCGGCGGTCGGGGTTCTGGCGGTGATCACCATCCTCTATAGTGCATGGGTCGCCTATGGCCAGAGCGATCTGAAGCGCCTGCTGGCCTATGCATCCGTCAGCCATCTGGGTTTTATTGTGCTGGGGATTTTTGCACTGACCAGCCAGGGTATTGCCGGCGCAGTCGTGCAGATGGTCAATAGTGGTGTTACCACCAGCGCACTGTTTTTAATCGTCGGAATGCTGGCAGCCCGCAGCGGCGAGCGCGATATCAGCTCGTTCGGCGGGCTCTGGGGCACCATGCCGGTGCTGGGCAGCCTGACGCTGATTATGGTGCTGGCATCGATCGGGTTGCCGGGCCTGAACGGATTCGTCGGCGAGTTCACCATCCTGCTGGGGGCCTGGCTCTCGCCGGTGCTTGGCTGGGGGTTTGTGCTCCTGGCGGTGCTTGGCGTCATTCTCTCGGCTGCCTACCTCCTACGCATGTTCCGCCTGGTCTTTATGGGTGAAGTGCCTGCCGAACGAGCCGCGATGCCCGACCTGCAGGGGCGTGAAGCGATTGTACTCGGCGCACTGCTGGTGCCGACCGTGGTGGTCGGGCTGTATCCGAACATTCTGTTCGGGCCGATGCAAGTCACGATGCAGCAACTCGCCCAGACACTCACGCAGACACTCGCGAGTCGATAGCAGAAGAAGAAGAATCCATGATTGAGATCCCACCCATCGACTGGAGCGTCGTACTGCAGCTCTGTATCATCTTTGGCGGAGCTACGGCGCTGCTCATGGCCGATCTGTTTATCCCCGAGGTACGCAGGCGCGTCACCGGGTATCTGGCATTGGCGGTGCTGGCAGCCGCCGCAATTGCCGGCGTGGCGCCGTGGGGCTGTAGGGGCCATACTTTTAGCGGGACGATCCAGATCGATAGCTTTAGCCTGGTGCTAAACTGGATCTTCATGCTCGGCGCAGCCATCACGATCGTACTCTCGTTTGATTACCTGCCGCGCCATGGTATCAACCGTGGCGAATATTATGTCATGATCCTCTTCGCCGTCGGCGGTATGATGCTGCTGGCACAGGGGGCTGATCTGGTTGTGCTGTTCCTCGGGCTCGAACTGCTCTCGATCACCCTGTATGCACTGGCCGGTTTCGCCTACCCGCGCACCACCTCGGAAGAGGCGGCGATGAAGTATCTGTTGATCGGCGCATTCGCCACCGGCTTTCTGGTGTTCGGCATCGCGCTCGTCTATGGTGCGACCGGCGCAACGAACCTGGCGCAGATCGGTGCAGTGCTGGCGGAAGGGCGTATCGACGGTGAAAACCGTATCTACCTGATGGCCGGTGCGGCGATGACGGTAATCGGGCTGGGGTATAAGATCTCGCTGGTTCCGTTTCATATGTGGACACCGGATGTCTACGAGGGATCACCGACGCCGATCACGGCTTTTATGTCGGTTGCCGGTAAGGCAGCAGCCTTTGCCGGTATGACACGCTTTTTGCTCACAGCACTCGAAACACAGCGTGAGATCTGGGTGCCGATCCTGGCAGCACTGGCTGCCATAACCATCGTGGTCGGCAATCTGGGTGCCCTGACGCAGCAGAATGTCAAGCGCATGCTGGCCTATTCGAGCATCGGTCAGGCGGGGTATATCCTGCTGGGGCCGTTGGCGGCAAGCGAGCGCGGCACCGAAGCAATGCTCTACTACCTGCTGGCCTATACCTTGACTAACCTGGCGGCGTTTGGGGTACTGATCGCGCTCGAGGCGCGCGGCGAAGCCGCCTGGAACCTGAGCGATCTGGGTGGGTTGTGGCAGCGCAGCCCGGGGCTGGCGATCGCGATGGCGATTGCCATGCTTTCGCTGGCCGGAGTGCCGCCCACGGCCGGGTTTGTCGCCAAGTTTGCCGTCTTCACGGCTGCCTGGCAGGCCGGCCAAGCGGTGCTGGTATTCATCGGGGTGATTGTCTCGGCGATTGCTGCATTCTACTACCTGCGGGTGGTGGCGCAGATCTTTATGAGCGAACCCACCCGCGAGGTCGAGATCAGCTCCGACCGGGTGCTGGCATTTGGGATCGGCCTCTCGGTGATTGCGATTGTCTTGATTGGTGTATTACCGGCACGGCTGCTCAACCTGATCTAGCCGTTGTTGGTTCTCCGTCATACCCCGTGCCCACAGTGTGTGCGCGGGGTATTTGTTTTGATCCGCAGCGCATCGATATGCAGCGAGAAAGGGTGGAGGGCTTCGCCGCCGATCCTGTTCTTGTGCTGCTGTGGCGACACTGCTGCCGCACGAGAACAAGGAGCTGATGTCGCCGCATGGCATGATAAAGCCCCTGCCCCGGCGGTTGTAGTGCCGGAGCAGGGGCGATCGATTCCTGTTACTCGTGTGCCAGGATGGGGAGGAAGATCCTGAGCGGCAGGTTCTCGATGCGCACGCGCAGGGTGAACGGGCCATACTCGATCCGGCTATCATCGAGCTCAACCTCTTCGAGCCAGTAGCTATAGCCGATATCATCCGCCGCTGTCGCATCATCGAAGATGTACGATGCCGCTTGCTGCGGGCCACCCTGAGCAGCAATCAGCGCCGAAGTGATCCGCTCAGCCGCGGCGCGATCCGCCGTTGCGCTACGGTAGAGGTGGAACCCACGGGTATTGATCTCTGCGGTTGTTGTCCAGCCGATCCGCACCCCACCCGCTGTACGCACCGCACTAAACTGTGCCAGCACGATCGCCGTCGGGTCGAATGTAGTAGTAATCGTCGTCTGGTTGTTGCCGAGGTTCGGATCGATCCCATTGGTTCCGTCATCGCCAATCGCCACGGTCGTTGTGATCAACGTGACACCCGGCACAATGCTGCCATCGGGGCGTACCACGAAGGTGATGCTTCCCGACTGCCCCGGCCCGACGGTGCCGATATTCAGCCGGCAGATATCACCGCCGATGCCGCCATTCGGGCAGATCCAACCCGGCGTGCTCGATGTGCTGCGGAAACTGGTGTTATCGGGCACATCGATCTCGATGATGACATTACTGGCACCACGGGTGCCGGTGTTGGAATAAGTGATGGTATAGACGATCAGGCCATCGTCGGGGGTGCCGATGGTGGTGCGCGTGCCGCTAATCTGGAGATCCGGTACAGCATCAATCGTCGTGGTTGTACCCGAGCTGTTGTTGCCCAGGTTGACCTCACTCAGATTATTGCTCGCATCGCGGATCGTCACCGTATTCTGCAGGTTGAATGTGCCTGCTGGAACCGGCTGCGGGATAATGCCGAACTCAACACTGCCGAAACCGCCGACCGCCAGTGTACCGATTGTAAATTCACACACCGTTCCGGCCGGCGAGGCATTGGCGCAGCTCCAGCCCGGCGTGCTGTTCGCAAGCACGAAGATACTATGCGCCGGGACGGTTTCGCGCAGCACGACACCACTGGCAGCACCGGTGCCGGTGTTCGAGTAGGTCAGGGTATAAACCAGCGGGTTGCCGGGTGATGCCACTGCCGCACCAGCCGTCTTCGTCTCCGCCAGATCCGGTACGACCAGGTTGAACGGAATACTGCTGGTGTCTTGCGATCCATCGACGGTAACCCCTGGCCGATCATTATAGTTGCGTTCATTCGGATCGGTTCCATTCCGGCTCGTCCAGTTGGCGTCGATGGTTGTGATATTCAACGAACCCGGAATGATCGTCGTGACGGTGGCTGTATAGACACATTCGAGGAATGCCCCCGGCTGCAGATCGATTCCACCTGGCGGAACCGTATCGATCTGGAGCGGCGGCCCACCACCGATCGTGATATCGCTACGAGTGCCATTAATGTCGATACACTCCACCAGGCCAGTGAAGGTGGTTCCGTCGGCCGGGGTGATCAGTGCCGTGACATCGAATGCCGGCACGGTGCCGGTATTCGTCAGGCGGAAGGTGTAGGTGATCGTATCGCCGCCACGTACATCGGTGGCCGGCGAGATACCGATCGAAGTTGTGATCTGCGGCTCGGCAAGGGGGAACTGCACGATCGGGCCGGGAATGGTTGTAATGCCAATCTCTGCGTCGGTATAGCGCAGTGCAGAGCCGTTATCGAGCACCGCACCCGCCTGATTCCCGGGCAACTCATCGAGCACCAGGGCCGTCAGCAAAATGACGAAGCTGTTGTCGGCGGTGTTGTTATTGGCCGGGTTGGTCGTATCGCCAAAGCTGAAGACGACATCGTCGCCACTGCCACCGCTGGTTGTGACCGTCGGCGTTGCCAGTGTACCGGCGAAGTTTGCCGTCAGCAGGCCATTTGATGCAGCCGCTGTCGTCACCACCTGGCTACTGACATACGCCAGGCCGGCGGGGAGTTCGTCGATCACATCAAGGCCGCGTGTCACCCCTTCCGGCAGGGACACGATCAGCGGGTACACCACCAGATCGCCGATAGTATAGATCGTCGGGGTGGGTTGCCGCTTATCGATCGCCGGTGGAGGAATAGTGATCGTGGCCGGGTCGTTGGCATTGTAGTCATTCACGCCACCCGAGCCATTGCGTTCGCCGGTTTCGCTGCCGCTGCCGCCCGGAATATTCGAGCCGGTCGGATTACTGGTCGTACCGGTTCCCGGCAGGCTGGTATAGAGCAGTGTCGCGGTATTGGTGATCGTCTGGCCGGCTTCGACTGACGCATCAACCGTTGCCCGGTAGCGCACAATCGCACCACCGCCAACCGGAGCCTGTGCCAGGGTCACCGTCAGCTGATTCCCACTAATCGTCGGCGTCGCCCCAGTTGCGCCACCCGTCAGGGTGATCTGTGGGGTAAAGCCGGTATCGAGTGTCAGGCCGGTCGGCAGCAGATCGGCAAAGGTCAGATCGAAGGCATCGGTACTGCCGCTATTGGTGAAGCTCACCTCGTATGTCACCGGGTCGCCAGCATCAACCGGCGGAGTGACGACACTCTTATCGATCGGCAGATCCGGTTCTACCACGGTAATATCGGCGCTGGCCGAAGTTGCCACAAGGTTGTTGTTCACCAGCACGCTGACCGTATTGCCGAGGATGGTGCCATCCTGATTACCGCTGACATTGAGCACCAGGGCATTAAACTCGATCACGAGAAATTCGAGATCGGTATCGGTATCACCATTGACGACATCACCAAACGAGAAGACCGGATCCACGCCACTGGTAAACGGCCCACCGCTGATCGCGCCGGCCGGCATGAGGAAGGTCGGCGTAATGGTATCGATGGTCGTTTCATTCCCAACGAACGACAACCCCGGGCCCGCGATGGTTGATGATGTGATGCCGGCCTCATTGGCGACGAATGCCACCCGTGTGGTTCCGTCGTTGAGGTATTGCAGGCCATCGGGCAGATTATCGCTCAGCTGGAAGTTGATGCTGGTGCTTTCGGCAAGCCGTGCCACTACCCGGTAACGCACGATTTCGCCGATCGCGACATCGGTGCCGCTGGTATGCGCCTCAGAAGAGGCGATCAGCGTTTTGACCGGTGCCGGCGAGAAGACGGTGACGATTGCCGGATCACTGCCGTTATAGTCGTTGATACCGCCACCCGAGCCATCGCGCTCGCCATTGCCGGCACCGCTGGCACCCGGGGTATTCGAACCGGTCGGATTACCGACCGTTCCGGTTCCCGGCAGACTGGTGTAGGTGATATTGGCAGTGTTGGTGATCTCTTGTGCCGGCGAGACATTCGTCACCAGTGTGCCGGAATAGGTCACATTGACACGGCAATCGAGTGGTAAGACATCCACCAGGATCTCGATTGCCGGGCCGGCGATCACCGCACCCGAAAGGCCAGTCGCACAGTTGCCGACCGAACTGACGGCCAGGCTGGCTGGATTGAGAATGATCGCAGCCGGGATCACGTCGATGACGCGGACATCAAAGGCCGTGCTGCGATTGGCACCGCTCGCGGCAGCAAAGGTGATCGCATAGTTGACGGTATCGCCGGCATCGGCCGATTCCGGGTCAACCGTCTTGTTGTTTGTAGCCGTATTGAATGGAATGAACGGCTCGACAATAAACTCGGTCGCCGAGAAGATCTCGGCGCCGACATTCACCAGGGCCGTTTCGCCGGGCGGTACCTGGCGTGCCTGGGCACGGTTGACCCGTGTATCGCCGGCGTCGTTGCTGCCGGCCGCTGTATTATCGACAAGTACGTTCAGTTCGACGATAACAAACTCGGCATTGGCATCACGATCCTGGTTCTGCAGTGTGCCGAACTTGAACGAAACATCGGTTCCGCTATTGTACACATCGGTGTTGGCGGTCTCGCTGTTCGAAATATTCGCATCTGCAAAGGTGCAGGCGATCGTAGCCGAAGTAAGAACAGCCGGGTTTGAAGCCTGGGCCAGTGTGAAGGTACCGGCGGTATTGGCGCATGGCGCAGCCGGAATCCCGGCAACAGTCGCGGAGCTGATACCCGGCCCATCGGCGAGATACGCAAAGCGCGCACTCCCGTCGTTCAGGAAGGTCAGACCGGTGGGCAGAATTTCGCGGATCTGGAAGTTGTTTGTCGTTCCTTCCGGCAACTGAGCCGCGATCCGGTAGCGAATGATCTCGCCGATCGTGACATTCGCGCCACTGGTATGAGCTTCCGATGTGGCGATCCGGGTCTTCTGCAGCGTAACCGGGGCGGTATCGACCGTCGCGGTATCGATGCGATCCTCGGTGGTATGGTCGGGCGCACCCTCGGCACCCGCATAATTAAAGAGTGTCGCGGTATTGATCAGCGATTGATCGGGTGTAGCCACCTGATCGACAATCAGATCGAAGGTGACGACCGCGATATTCCGGCCGGTGTTGATCGGCTGGTCATTGATATCGATACCTGGATCAAGCGCCCCGGTCGGTGGGCTGGTCGGGCCGGGGTCGTTGAACTCGATCCCGCCGGCCGGATCGAACAGGCCGCTGCCAAGTGCCGTGAACGGCATCAGCGCACCGGTGCCATCGGTCACACACAGGTTGAGCCCACTTGCATCAGTCGGGATCACGAACCCGGTTGGGAGCGTATCGCGGATGCGGACATCAAAGGCGCCATTGGGGCTTGAGCCGGTATTTTCGACCAGAATGGCAAAGGTGACACGATCGCCGGCATCGACACCCGTGAGTACCGAGTCGAAGGCGGTATCGATATTAGCCGAGGTGATCGTACCGGTGATTCGCGGGCATGCGGTTGTTCCCGGCGCACTGATCGATACGCCGCCCGGCAATGGTGCAGGGGCGAAGGTGCCGGTCGAAGCCGCCACCGCACTCTTGCGGATGTTGAGATTCGGCTGCATCAATCGAATCTGAACAATCGCATCGGCAAACGCGCCACCCTGATTGGTTGAACTTTCGGTCTGGCGCACCTGATTGGTGAGGAACAACCCATCGGCAAATGGATCGTCGGTCAGCGTTACCGTAAACAGGATGTCGATTGTCGAAAAACGGTTCGACGTATCGTCATAGCTGCCGTAGAAGAAGGTCACGGTGTTATTGTCGCCCGGCCCGGTGACGCTGATCGTCGGCACGCCGCCGGGAAAGATCGTACTGAACGTGTCAATGGGGCCGAACTTCGCCTGACCGGCGGGTGGCGGTGCCGCACTCACGACATTGTTGAAGGTTGTGCTCACTTCGGTGGCATTGAAGACCGGCAGCGGCAGATAATCGACGAGCCGCAGATCCTCGACATCACTCGACGGCAGCGTCAGCACCAGCCGGTAGGTGATCGTCTCGCCCGGAGCGGCACGCACGCCGGTACACGGCTGCGGATTACAGACGACCCCACCAACGGCGTAGGCCGTCTTGG
>CALLZL010000375.1 GCA_937859575.1 uncultured Chloroflexota bacterium | reverse complement strand
GAACCCCCGTAACACGTCCAAGCGGTGCTCGTCCTGCGGCGAACTCGTGCAGAAGCGGTTGAGCGACCGCACCCATATCTGCCCCCATTGTGGGCTGGTGATGGGACGTGATCACAATGCGGCGCTCAACATTCTGCATCGGGGTCTCCAAACCCTTCGTTTGTAACGAGATGAGTGTGGGGCGGCACACTCACAAGCCCAAGCCCTCGGGCTTGGGAGCCGTCACTTTGGGCCACTGATATAGAGTTGGATCATCTGCTGCCAGTAGGGCCAGTCGTGCGCCCAGCCATCCCACCAGCGCATCGCATGCCAGATCCCCTTGTTCCAGAGCGCATCCGAAAGCTGCGAGTTCGTCCAGGCGGCATCGTCGTCGCGGCCAATGGCGATAATGATTTCGAGCCGGCGCAGATCTTCCAGCAGCTGGCCAGGCTGCAGGCCGGGAACAAATTCGAGCGGGTTGTGGAAGTAGACATCCTCGCCGTGATAGTCGCCGGTAAAGTGGCGCATGTCGTAGTACCCCGAGAACGCCAGCACCCGGCGCACCCGTGTCGGATGCCGCAGCGCAAAGAGCATGGCAATCGATGCGCCGAACGAACAGCCATGTGCCATCAGGAAAGGGTTACTGTTCTTTGATGCGATAAACGGCAATACTTCGTCGAGCAGATACTGTTCGTACTGATCGTGGCGCTGGATGCGCCCGCTCGGGTGCGCCCAATCGCAATACCAGCTTTCATCGTCGATACTATCGACACAGTAGAGCTGGATCCAGCCCTGTTGGATCTGATTCCAGAGCGTACCGACCATGCCGCGATCTTCATATTCGTAGAAGCGGCCGCGCGAGGTAGGGAAGACGAGTACCGGTGCACCGGCATGCCCGAAGACAAGCAGCTCCATCGGCCGGCCGAGAGATGGGCTGTTCCAGCGGTGATAGGCGCGATGCATGCGCAACCTTTCTCAGTTAGACGGCTTCACCGAGTTTGACGGCTTCGAAGATTCGCATTCGGCGCAACAGAATGAGGATGGCAACAACGGTTCCGGCCAGGACACTCCCGGCGACGGCATAGACGAGGCCGATCTGTTCCCACGGGATGCGAACCAGGAATGCCGGTGTGAGCGGGTAGGTGCCGAGGCGCACCTGCATAAACGGAATGAAGAGTTCGCTTGCGAGAATGCCGAAGGCTGAACCGAGCAGTGCCCCCACGCCGATCACCAGGGTCTGCTCGGCGGTGAGCAGCACCGCGAGTTGCCGCGCACTGAGCCCGATCGCCTGGAGCACACCGAGTTCGACCAATCGGCGCTGGAATGAGAGCAGGGTATAGGCCAGGAAGCCGATCACGGTGACGGTCGTGGTTGCCAGGAAGCCGACCGAGAGCAGCCCAAAGAGCCCCTGACGCTCGGGCCGCAACAGGTCGAGCCGCAACAATGCTTCAGGGGTCGAGCCCAGGTTGCGCAGCCCATAGCGTAACGCCGCCCGATTGGCTGTCTGCGGGTCGGCGTTGTCGGCCAAGCGTAGCCAGATCTCATAGGGGTACTGGCCGGCCTGGGCATCAAAGCTATAGTCGAGATTTGCGATGACGAACGGTTTGCCTTCGTTATAGAGTGTCGGGAAGTATTCGAGGATCCCGGCAACACTGAAGAGCACCTCCTGGCGCTGGCCGACATCCGAAAGTACGATCTGGAACCGATCGCCGACGCGCAGGCCATTGGCTTCGGCATATGCCCGTGAGATGAC
The DNA here is from genome assembly GCA_937859575.1 of uncultured Chloroflexota bacterium. Classification (GTDB taxonomy): domain Bacteria; phylum Chloroflexota; class Chloroflexia; order Chloroflexales; family Roseiflexaceae; genus CALLZL01. The sequence goes on along the minus strand of CALLZL010000375.1, from coordinate 2,207 downwards.
CACCGACTCCTGACTTTCGCCAAGGCGATTCATCAGAGCGCCGAGTGATTCGGGTGCGTAATCGGCACGCCAGGCAGGTTCGATGACGGCCGGTAGCGAGAGTCGATCAACACCATAGAAGATCCCGGCCGTGCGCTGGCCGCTACTGTTGATCAGATCGACCTGGCTTGGTGCAACGCGAGTTGCGGCTTCAACCCCTTCGATTGATACGAAATCTTCAATCGGCACGAAGAGATAGGCCACACTTGCCTGGCTCACCACTTCGCCGCTGCTGCCGAAACCGGCACCATTCTCAAGGGCTTCGAGGCGCAACAATTCCGGTTCACTGTCGCCGGCAATCGTAGCCGAACTGAGGGGTGCCGCGATCGGTACGAGGCGCGCATCGGCTCCGGCGCGGTAGTATGCCCGATCGGCGCTATGAGCGTCGAGCGTGCGTGCCATCGATGCCGTAAACACCGCCAGGCTAAGGGTCAGCGTGATCAAGAGTACCGGATCACTGTATGAGGAAGGGTTGCGTGCCAGGAAACGCAGTGCAGTGACGATCGATACGCCGGGTAGTTTGCCGAAGATCCAGGCCAGCAGGGCCAGGATGCGCGGCAGGAAACGAAGCGCAATCAGTGCCAGCGAGAAGACCAGCAGTGATGGCGCGAGCAATAAGAGCGGATTGCGGAATGGATCATCGGTTGAAGTTGTGACCCCCGGGATCCCCAGGCTGCCGGTTAGTTCGAGCTGCCGATATCCATAGAGAGCCGGAATAAGGAGCAAGAAATCGAGAAAGAATGATTGCCAGATCGGCCGGCGCGCCGAGCGGCTGCGTTCCTGTTTGTACGAAATGATCGTACGCCGGGCCGAAGCCGCCGCCGGCAATAATATCGCCGGCAATACCAGGGTGATCGTCAGGATGCCATGCAGCCAGCTGGTGGGCAGCAGTGTCGGTGCAGTGCCGGGCAGCGGTGCAAAACTGAGGAACGACTCGGTCCATGTCATCAGTTGTGCGATCAGGAGCCCGAGGGGTACCCCGGCAATGAGTGCAAAAATGCCGACGATAATACCTTCGCCGAGCGCCAGGCTCAGCACCTGGCTGCGAGAACTCCCACGGCTCCGCAGGACGGCCACCTCGGCTTGCTGGCGCTGCACCACCATTCCTGCGATCTGGAAGGTGAAATACCCGATCAGGCCGAGCAAAGGCACACTGAAGAGAGCCAGGGTTACAGTAAGGATCTGAACCTGTTCGCGGTGGCGTTCGAGTGCATCCATCGGCGAACGGTCGAGCCGGGTACCGGGAAGTGCCTGGGAAATATCGGCGGTTGCCGTTTCGATCTGGGTTGTCAGTTGAGAGACATCACTACTGCGGACGCTCGATCCATCGATGGCGGTATACCAGGCGGTGAAGCTGACCAATGGCAGATTGGCGACATTCAGCACCTGTTCGAGGGTTGCCTCAGGGGCGAGCAGCACATCGCTGAGCGCCGAGGGCGGGTTGAACCAATAGCTATCGTTGGGGTTCAACGGTCGCCAGATCCCGGCGATGCGTACCGTCAGATTGAGCGGCAGGCGGGCATTTGTTGATTGAAGAAGATAGACATCGCCAACCAGCAAGGTATCGCGGCTGGCGGTTGTCTCGGAGACCATCACATCAAGTGGGCCACTGCCGCTGTAGGCGGCCGGGAACGAGCCCTGTACCAGGCGAATATGTGATTCGATCTCGGATTGAAAGCCCAACCGCGAAAAATTGATCTCGCGGCCCTGGCCGTCGGGGAAGCCGAGGCGTAGCTTCTCGGTCGCGATATAGCGCACACTTGGCGGGGCCGGTAGGGTGATCCCGGCGGCAGGCAGATTGCCTGCCAGTTGATCGGCGAACCGATACTGCTCCCAGGGGACGGCCGGATCACGGGCACCACCATACTTATAGATCATCGAGAAGGGCGGTAGTGTATCACCGCTGTTTTCTTGTGCAAGGGCACCGATCAGGATGCGATACCCGGTGGCTTCGGCATAGACCGGCACACTCACCACGATGGCAACCGTCAGTGCCAGGCCGGCCCATACGGCCGCGAGCAGGTCGAAGCGACTGAGCAGCCGCCGCCAGATCACAAGCGGCAATGCTGCGAGGCCGGCAAGCACTTCGGCCGGCGAGTCAGGGCGCACGAGTTTTATCCGTTCGATCTTCACAGGCAGTTGGGCACACTCACAGGCATACGGTTTGG
>CALLZL010000374.1 GCA_937859575.1 uncultured Chloroflexota bacterium | reverse complement strand
ATGGCCGGCCGGTGCCGACCTTCACCCCAATTGAGCCGGATCGACGCAGGTTGGTGTCGATCTGCAATCGCGCTGCGTTACCGCTGCCCGCCGCCATCAACTCCTTCACCAGCCCGCCCTGTACCCGGCTGACCGTCAGCGATGGCGAGTAGTTGTCGGAAAGGCTCTGAAACAGGTGGAAATAGGCATCGCCGGTAACGATCCGATTCAGGAGATCGAGTACATTCGGGTAGCGCTGCAGCATACGATTAAAGTCATACGGAACGTGGCCCATAGGAAATTCCTTTCAGTAGTTAATCGATTACGTAGTGCGAGTTGCGCGGCGGGCGGCCATACCTTACCCGGGCTTACGACTCGGCGAAATGGCGGCGGATACGTGCCAGAACATCCGGGATCGGTGCCATAACAACGCGTGTCGGCGAGATCTGCGGTTCGATGATCTGCACCCCCCAGCTTGTCAGGCGCTGGTGGGATTCACGCGTCTGCGGGTGGTTCCAGAGGCCATGGTTCATGGAGGGCGCGACGAAGACCGGCAAGCCCGCGCCGATGGCATCGGCGACCATTGCCGTCAGCAGGGTATCACCGATTCCGTGTGCCAGTTTGTTGAAGGTGTTGAAGGTACATGGGGCAACCAGCATGGTACCGAACGGAAAGCGATCCAGCGGCGGCGCACCATAGTTGCTGACCCAATGAACACCGGGGCGTGCCAGCAGATCGGCCGGCAGCATAATCATGGCCAGATTCTCTGATCCGACGGTATAGACCTCCCAGCCCTCGGCCACCGCACCATCGATCAACTCACCGACATGACGTGCGGTTCCGGCAGCGCTCACATAGATAAACAAGCTCTGCTTTGCGGTCATACTTCTTGCTCCTTCACTGGTCGTGTGATGGATTATAGGGCTTTTTACCGGCCGTGCAAATCAGCATATCATCGTTGACACAAGATCTAGCATACGGTATACTCGCCGCCGTACCAGTAGCACAGGCAACGTGCACATACATCGGCCGCGGCACGATCTGCATTGCAGGCAGGGTAACGCACCTGAACGACATGGGTGTCGGTCAGTTTCTGGTCGACCATCTTCCTCGTTCGCAGCCCTCGCATGCAATCGACAGCCTCGGCGACGCAGTGTGCCGGAGGGTTCGATGCGCACGCTCCGTTTCCAGCACGTGAGTATTCCACGCCCACCGGGCAGCGCCTCGCAAGAGGTCGCACGCCGTTTCTACAGTGGCCTGCGACCTCTTGCTCGGCCTCTGCGAGATCCCGGTTCCCGCCACTCTCAGCGCTTCGGATCTGATCTGGTTTCAGGTTGGCGATGCTGAGCTGCATGTCTTTGCCGAGCCGGCATTCGACACCGCCGCAGCGCAGCATTTTTGCCTTGAAGTGCCTGATCTCGACGCACTGCGCGAGCGCCTGGCAGCCGCCGGTTTTGCCATTATGGCCGGTAGCGGCATCAGCGGGCGGCCGCGCTTCTTCTGTCGTGATCCATTCGGCAACAATATCGAATTCACCACCATCATCGGCGATTACCGCTTGGGATAGTTCAGTGAGGAGCAGTACTATGGCAAACACGATCGGAGTCGGTCTGGTCGGCTACAAGTTCATGGGCAAATCGCATTCGAACGCCTATCGGCAGATGTCGAGCTTCTTCCCGGATGCACCACTGCACCCGGTGATGAAGGCGCTCTGTGGCCGCGATGAGGCCGGTGTACGGGCGGCCGCGGCACAGTTCGGCTGGGAAGGGATCGAGACCGACTGGAAGAAGCTGGTGGCTCGCCCCGACATCGGGCTGATCGATGTCTCGACTCCCGGCGACAGCCATGCGGCGATCTCGATCGCCGCCGCCGAGAACGGCAAGCATGTCTTCTGCGAAAAGCCGCTTGCCAACACCCTTGCCGAAGCCCGCCAGATGGTCGATGCGGTCAAGAAGAATGGCGTGGTCGGCATGGTCAACTTCAACTACCGCCGCGTGCCGGCGGTACAACTCGCCAAGCAACTGATTGACAGTGGGCGGCTGGGCAAGATCTATCACTGGCGAGCCGTCTATCTGCAAGACTGGATCATGGATCCCAACTTCCCGCTCGTCTGGCGTTTGCAGAAGGATGTTGCCGGTGCCGGAACCCTCGGCGACCTGGGGGCACATAGTATCGACCTGGCCCGTATGCTGGTCGGCGAGATCACCGAGGTCACCGGCCTGACCGAAACCTTCATCAAGCAGCGGCCGATCCTGGCGGCTTCGGATGCCGGCCTGGGTGCTACCGCCGGCAGCGAAATGGGTGAGGTGACGGTCGATGATGCGGCATTGTTCCTGACGCGCTTCGCCAACGGTGCCGTCGGCACCTTTGAAGTCACCCGCTTTGCCAAAGGGCGGCCCAACTACAACTCGTTCGAGATCAACGGCAGCAAGGGCAGTATCGTCTTCAATCTCGAACGCATGAACGAACTGAATGTGCTGCTCGAAGACGACATGCCGGATGTGGTCGGGTTCCGCAATGTGCTGGTTACCGATGGCGGCGCGCACAAATACATGAGTGCATGGTGGCCCGCCGGCCATATCATTGGCTGGGAACACACCTTCACCCATGGCGTCTACGACCTGATGCAGGGGATCGCCAGCAACACATCGCCGCAGCCAACCTTCGAAGACGGCCTGCGCTGCCAGGCGGTGCTCGACGCGATCGAGAAATCGGCCGGCAGCAAGCAGTGGGTCGAACCAGCGTATGAATAGCACGTTGTACGTGGACGTACGACGCCGTATCAGATAGCGAAGGAGCAAACCGAACCATGCCACGACCAGTGACACTCTTTACCGGCCAGTGGGCCGATCTGCCGCTTGAAACACTGGCGGCCAAGGCGAAGAGTTTCGGCTACGATGGGTTGGAGCTTGCCTGCTGGGGTGATCATTTTGAAGTGACGAAGGCCCTGGAATCCGACAAGTATCTGCGCGAGAAGCGTGAACTGCTCGAGCGCCACGGGTTGCAGTGCTTTGCGATCAGCAACCACCTGGTGGGCCAGGCGGTGTGCGACCCGATCGACGAGCGCCACAAGGCGATCGTGCCGCCGCATGTATGGGGCGACGGCGATGCCGAGGGGGTGCGGCAGCGTGCCGCCGCTGAAATGCAGAATACCGCGCGGGCGGCAGCGGCATTTGGCGTCAAGACGGTCAACGGGTTTACCGGGTCGTCGATCTGGCACATGATCTACTCCTTCCCGCCCAACAATCCGGCCGCGATCGAGGCCGGCTACCAGGATTTCGCCGATCGCTGGAACCCGATCATGGATGTCTTCGACGCGGTTGGCGTCAAGTTCGGTCTGGAAGTCCATCCGACCGAGATCGCCTATGACATTGTAACGACCGAGAAGGCGCTGGCGGCGATTGGCAACCGGCCGGCCTTCGGCATCAACTTCGACCCGAGCCACTTGATCCACCAGTTTGTTGATCCGGTACTCTTCATCGAGACCTTTGCCGATCGGATCTACCATGTGCATGTGAAAGACAGCCGCGTCACCCTGAATGGTCGCAGCAGCATCCTGGCATCGCACCTCAACTTCGGCGATCCGCGCCGGGGCTGGGATTTCGTTTCGCCGGGGCATGGCGATGCGAAGTGGGATCCGATCTTCCGTGCCCTGACGCGTATCGGCTATCAGGGGCCGCTCTCGGTTGAGTGGGAAGACAGCGGCATGGATCGCGAGTTTGGTGCCGCCGAAGCTGCCGCACTCGTCAAGAAGAACGACTTCCCGCCAAGTGCGGTGGCGTTCGACGCCGCCTTCCAGAAGTAGTTGTGGATCTGAATGGAAAAGTAGCGATTGTCAGTGCGGCGAGCCGCGAGATCGGGGCAGCGATTGCCACGACCCTCGCGGCCGCCGGGTGTGCGGTGCTGGCAACCCACTATGGCGAGGCTGAGCTTGCCGAAACGCTGGCCGGGCGGATCCGTGCTGCCGGTGGGCGGGTGTTGCTTCACGAAGCCAACCTGACCACCGCGGCCGCCAACCGCGATCTGGTCGACCTGGCGGTACAGACGTTCGGCCGGATCGACTATCTGATTGCCAATGCCGGGGTGACGATGAGCGCGCCGTTTCTTGAAACCGATGAGGCAGCATGGGATACGCTGGCCGACCTGAATATCAAAGGCTCATTCTTTGCGGCACAGGCGGCTGCGCGGGCCATGGTCTCGCAGGGGCAAGGCGGGCGCATCATCTTTTCTTCCTCGGTGACCGGTAATGTTGCCTGCCCCGGCCTGGCGGCATACGGCATCACCAAAGCGGCGCTGCGGCACATGGCGGCAACTCTGGGTGCCGAGCTCGGCCGTTATGGAATCACCGTCAATGCGCTCGGCATCGGTGCGACACTCAATGCGCGCAATCTGAGCGACAATCCGAACTACGAAGCCGATTGGGATGCGCTTATCCCGACCGGGCGCACCGGGCGGCCGCAGGATATTGCCGATGCCGTCATGTTCTTGCTCTCGCCACAGGCCGCCATGGTCAACGGGCATACCCTCATGATCGACGGCGGCTGGTCACAGCTTGGCCAGCTGCCATAGGAGTACCATGATGTCAGATGCATATACGCCACGGCCCGAGCACAAATTCACCTTCGGTCTCTGGACGGTCGGTAATGTCGGGCGTGATCCATTCGGCGAGCCGGTACGCGCACCGCTGCCGCCGGTCGATGCGGTTCATCTGCTGGCCGAGGTCGGCGCGTGGGGGGTCAACTTCCACGACAACGACCTGGTGCCGATCGATGCCACCCCGGCCGAGCGCGATGCGATCGTCCGCGATTTCAAGGCTGCCCTGCAGGCCACCGGGCTGGTCGTGCCGATGGCGACCACCAACCTGTTTACCGATCCGGCCTTCAAGGATGGTGCCTTTACCGCCAACGACCCGAAGGTGCGCGCCTATGCGCTGCAGAAGACCATGCGCTCGATCGACCTGGGAGTCGAGTGTGGCGCCAAGGTGTATGTCTTCTGGGGTGGGCGCGAAGGAACCGAAACCGATGCGTCGAAGAACCCGCAAGAGGGGCTGAAACGCTTCCGCGAGGCGCTCAACTTTCTGTGTGAATACGTGAACGACCAGGGGTACGACCTGCGTTTTGCGCTGGAGCCCAAGCCCAACGAGCCGCGTGGCGATATCTACCTCGCAACCGTCGGTGCGGCACTCGGTTTTATCGCCACCCTCGACCACCCCGCGATGGTCGGCCTGAACCCCGAAGTGGCTCACGAGACCATGGCCGGGCTCAATTTTCTGCATGCCGTCGCGCAGGCCTGGGATGCCGGCAAGCTGTTCCATATCGACCTGAACGACCAGGCACCCGGCCGTTACGACCAGGACTTCCGCTTTGGTGCGGTAAACCCGAAGAATGCCTTCTTACTGGTCAAGTTCCTTGAGGATGTAGGGTACGACGGCAGCCGGCACTTCGACGCCCACGCCTACCGCACCGAAGATCTGGCGGGGGTCAAGGAGTTTGCGCGTGGCTGCATGCGCACCTATCTCATTCTGAAAGAAAAGGCACGCCAGTTTAATGCCGATGCCGAGATCCAGGCGCTGCTGGCCGAGATCAACAGCGACGACGGCTCGATGGCGGCCTATCAGGGGGCATACAGTGCCGCCAGAGCGGCGGCGCTCAAGGCGCATTCGTTCGACCGCAAGGCGCTTGGGGCTCGTGGGCTGGCCTACGAGCGGCTCGACCAGCTCACCTTTGATCTGCTGCTCGGCGTACGCTAACAAATATCGGCCTGCAATGCCGGCACCACAACCGGTATTGCAGGCCGATCGGCTCTGCCAAGAACCATACCCGCATGGTCGCCGTCAGGCAAGCGGTTCTACCGCCAGAGCCAGGCTCAATAGATCGAGCTGCCCGACAACCCGCGCATGTAGCGCTGCGAGTGCATCGCGGCGAATGAAGTAGTAGACCCATTGGCCATGGCGTTCGGAATCGACCAGGCCAGCGTCGCGCAGCAACCGCAGATGGTGTGACACCGTCGGCTGTTTTATCGGCAGCGCCGCCTCGAGATCGCAGACACATACCTGGCCGGCATGGCGTGCCAACACATCGAGGATCTGGAGCCGCACCGGGTGCGCCAGGATCTGCAGATCATCGCTCAACTGCTGAGCCGCCGCCGGGCTCAACTCGGCATGCACGTCACGATCGCAGCAACGTGACCCAAGCGCCCGATCAGATACCACGAGTGCCGCCATAGCTTCTCCTTCTTTACTGCGATCACTGTAGCACGCATATCGAAGCATGTCAATAACCAGGCATAGCGGTACGGCACCCACCCCATCCGCGTCGCGGTGCCGCAGCGACCGCGCGCGCACGAAGCATGGCAACGAGCCATCTCACACCGACGCGCATTCTTGCAGGGGGTTCGGGGGACCGCAGGTCCGCCCGACGGGGGTGCGGGGGCGGAGC
>CALLZL010000373.1 GCA_937859575.1 uncultured Chloroflexota bacterium | reverse complement strand
CTATGCCCGTAGTGATATTGCCCGGCTGCTGCATCGCGGCATACGCCGCATTGACCTCGGCGGCGCACCCCCGCTGGATTGCCATTGGCACACAGCGGCTGACCCACTGCCGCAGCCCGATATCCTCTTCCATCCCCCGCCGGTGCGGCGCGGGCGGCTGCTGATCGCCGGCCTCGGCAGCCTCGGCAGCGAAGCCGCTGCTCTGCTTGCACCGGCATGCAGCCACCTGCTGTTGATCGATCCCGATACCGTCGATGCCGCGAATCCGGTACGCCAGCACTACCCAGTCGCCGCGATCGGCCGGCCCAAAGCCGCCGCACTGGCTGCACAACTACGCCATAGCGGTGCGATCATCCATGCACATGCGAGCAGCCTGCATACCGAAGCACAGGTCGCGACACTACTGGCCGACGAACCCATTGATGCCGCACTGGTTGTCACCGGCACAGCCGCCGATTTTGCGATCGCCCGGGCACTACGTGACCATGGCGTGCCGCATGTCGTCGGGCGCTGTTACCCACGGGCACGCTACTGGGAAGCGATCGTTGTTGATGGAAAAAAGGGCCCGGCGTATGGCGATATACGAGGCTATATCCAAACCGGCCCGCTGCCGCAACCAACCGCCGAGCAACTTGCCGCCTACAGTGCTGCTGGCGCACTCGAATCTGAACCCGCCACACTGGTCGAATCCGGCTGGGCCGCCGCATGGCTTGCCCGCCTCGGTGCCCAGTTACGTGTACCAACCGGGCTACGCGAGCGCTGGCTGCTCGAACTACTTGCCGCCGGGCAGACCTGCCTGATCGGCGGCACCGTCGTCGAACCGACCACCACCGGCCCGGCATATGCGATTGCGCATCCCGGTGCCATCCATGCCTGGGGCATGGCGTCGCTATCAGCCGAGCGCAGCACGATCGGTTGATCTAGCGCACCGTCATCGGCATGACCACATGCACATAGCCATCGGCGCCAACCGGCTTAAAAACCGCCGGATTCTGTGCCGCCTGCGTCTCCAGTGCAATCTGTGGCGTCTTGATTGCGGCAATCGCATCGGCAAGGAACTTGACATTCAGCGCAATCTGGCCGCCTTCACCATGCACCATGGCATCAATGGCGCCCTTATTGTCGCCAACTTCGGCAGCATTGGCACTGATCACTAGTCGCCCCGGCCCGAGCTCACCGCCCGACTCCATCGCGATCCGCACAATATTCGCCGAGGCCGTCGCGAAGAAGGAGGCCAGACGTACCGCCTTGGCCAGTTCCTGCGTATCAAGCACCGTACGCGTCAGATAGCTGGTGGGAATAACCCGCTCGATATCGGGGTATTTGCCGTCGATCAAGCGCGATACGAGATCAACCGTCTCGGTATGGAAGAGCACCTGCGCCCCACCAGGCGTCACAATCACTTCCACCGGCCCTTCGCTATCGCCGATAATGCGCGACAACTCGGCCAGCGCCCGTGCCGGAATGATCAGCTCCTGAGCATCGATCACCGGCTCGGGCAATTCGAGTGAGCGCTGCGCCAGCCGAAACCCATCGGCAGCGGCAAACTGCACCTGATGGCCCTTCATCCGCATCATGACACCCGTCAACACCGGCCGGGTATCATCGGTCGCCGCAGCAAAGGCGATCTGATCAATCGCATCACGCAAGAGTTCGGGTGGGAAGCTGGCCGAGGCCTGCCGATCGGCAATAGTGGGGATAATCGGGAACTCCTCTGCCTCGATACCCTTGATATTCGTCTCGAAGCGCGCACAGGTCAGCTTCAGCGTCTGTGTGCGGTTATCAAGCTCGAGGTCGATCCGGTCATTCGGCAAGCTGCCGACCACATCGCTCAACAACCGTGCCGGCACTGTAATCGCGCCTTCGGTATCGATCTTGGCACCAATCCAGGCCGTAATACCGACCTCCAGGTTGGTGGCAGCCAGCTTCAGGCGGCCATCATCGGTCGAGAGCAGGATGTTGGAAAGCACCGGGAGCGTGCTCTTGCCGGCAATGGCACGGCCGACGGTCGCCAGCCCGCGCCGGAGATTCTCCTGGAGGCACGACAACTTCATGGAATCAGCTCCTTCTCAAGCGTGAGCGGCATGCGCCTGCCGCAGCAGTACATCTGGTTGGGTGTTCGATTATAGCACACCTTCATCTATAGCTAGGTGCAGCAATCTTGAGCCATCCGCATCCTGGGATCGCGGGCGTTCCGCCCGCATGTGCACCAGATGCGCTTTGCATGTCATGCTGGGCGTCGCGACGCAACTCTTCGCTGAGCGGGCGGCGGTGGCGGGCTGCTCCCTTCACCCGGAGCCATCCTGCGCCGCTATGTGACGCAGGATGGCATACCGGCTCGGGGCGACGAGAGGAAGCCGAATAGTCATGTCGGCGCGGATGTCATGGCGGGGAAGGGCAACCACATGGCTGAAGAGGGCGCATACACCCTGGCATGACCGGCTATAATAGAAGCCGCCGGTGTAGCAGAGTTATGGGTGCAGAAGGAGTCGGCTGCGTGGATTACTCACCAGATCAGGGGGCATGGGAAGAGCGCTGGCATCCCCTCCGCGAGGAATGGGTCATTATCGCCGCCCACCGGCAGAGTCGGCCCTGGATCGGCCAGATGGTTGGCGCAGCAACCGAACGCCCGCCGCAGTATGTGGCCGATTGTTATCTCTGCCCAGGTAATCGCCGTGTCGGCGGTGCCGCCAACCCGGCCTATGAGTCGGTGTTTGTCTTCGATAACGACCACCCGTGCGTCGGCGAGGCCGCCCCTGCCATCGAAGATACGGCTGCGGTGCTGCCGCCACCCTACCGCGTACGCCGCGCCAATGGTATCGCCCGCGTGATCTGCTATAGCCCACGCCACGATCTCACCCTTGCCGAGATGCCGCCTGCGGCTATTGCGACTCTGGTGCAGACATGGCAGCAGCAGACGCATGATCTCGCACGGCGCCCCGAGGTGCATCAGGTGCTGATCTTCGAAAACAAAGGTGATGTGGTCGGGGTCTCGAACCCGCATCCCCATGGCCAGATCTACGCGACCAACTTCACCTGGAAGACCTTCGACACCGAGCTCCTGGCGCAGCAGCGCTACCGTCGCGAGCACGGGCAAGCACTGTTTGCCGCTATTATCGCGGCCGAACAGCACGATGGCCGCCGCATTCTGTTCGAAGATCAGCATACGATCGCGTTTGTGCCGTACTTCGCCCGCTATGCCTACGAGGTCTATGTCGCACCCAAACGCAGTGTACCGCATATCGATGCCCTGACCGATGCCGAAGTGCTCAGCCTGGCTGCTGCGCTGAAACATGTTACGGTGCGCTTCGACAACCTGTGGCGTCAGTCGTTTCCGTATGTCATGCCGATCCATCAGGCCCCCACCGATGGTGGTGATTATCGTGATTTCCATTGCTTTATCGGCTTTCTGCCGCCGTTGCGCCGACCAAATACGCTCAAGTACCTTGCCGGGCCCGAGATCGGCGGCGGTAACTTTCTGAGCGATACCTCGCCCGAAGCCAAAGCGGCCGAGCTTCGTGCCCTGCCGGATGTTCACTGGACCGAGGAGGTTTCATGATCCGCCATGCCGAACAGTTGCTGCACGAGATTCGCACCATCCATCATGCCATTCGCGATACGATCGTCGCTGCATGTGAACAGACTGCCCTCGAACAACTTGCAGCCGCCGTCGCCGAAGAGGCCGGCGATACGATCTTCGCCATCGACCGTATCTCAGAAGAGGTGCTGCTCGAACGCTTCACGGCACTGGCTGCCCAATGGCCTTGCCTGCTGATCGCCGAAGGGCTCGGCAGTAGCGGCCGGGTTGTTCTGCCACCCGGCACTAATGCCGCCGCTGCCGAGATCCAGGTGATCGTCGATCCGATCGATGGCACACGCGGCCTGATGTATCAGAAGCGTTCCGCCTGGATTCTGACCGGTGTCGCCCCGCAACGTGGCACTGCCACAACCCTGGCCGATATCGAACTGGCAGTCATGACCGAGATCCCGCTGGTGAAGCAACATCTATGCGATACCTTCTGGGCCATTGCCGGCCAGGGTGCCCATGGCGAACGCTTCAACCGCCTCGACGGCTCCACCCGGCCACTCGCCGCCCGCCCTTCCCAGGCCGGCAGCATCCGCCAGGGGTATGGCACGATCGCACGCTTCTTCCCCGGTGCCCGCGATATCTTCGCTGCCATCGACGACACGCTCGTCGATCGGTTGCTCGGCCCGCAGCCGGCTGGTATCGCGTTCACCTTCGAAGACCAGTATATTTCAACCGGCGGCCAGTTCTACGAACTGATCATGGGCCACGACCGCTGGATCGCCGATCTGCGGCCGCTTGCCGCACCGATCCTGCAGCAGCGCGGCAAACCCCGCAGCCTCTGTTGCCATCCATACGATCTGTGTACCGAACTGATCGCCCGCGAGGCCGGAATCATCGTCACTGATCACCTCGGCCGCCGGCTCACCGCCCCGCTCGATGTCACAACCGATGTTGCCTGGGCCGGTTACGCCAATCCAACCATCGCCGGCCAGGTTGCACCGGTGCTGCAACAACTACTGGCCGAACATAAGCTACTGTAAAAGCATGCAGGCTGCTCGTAACCGAAAGGAACTATGATGACCACAACCGCCATTCGCCATCTGACAACCGCTGAACTCGAAGCCGGCCTCGATCAGATTCGCCAGGCTCCAGCCGATCACGGTCGGCTCGAACTGATTGTACGCCGGCCGCAGATCGACGCCCGCGAAGTGCTCGAAGTCGGCGAGCTCGATATCATCCAGGGGCTGGTTGGCGACACATGGCAGAGCCGCGGCAGTTCGCGCACCGACGACGGCTCGGCACACCCGGATATGCAACTCAATATCATGAATAGCCGCACCACCGCCCTGGTTGCCCAGGAGCAAGAACGCTGGCCGCTGGCCGGCGATCAGTTGTATGTTGATCTCGATCTGAGCGAGGCTAATCTACCACCCGGCACCCGGCTGGCGATCGGCAGTGCGATTATTGAAGTCACTGCCATCCCACACAATGGCTGCAAAAAGTTCGTCGCTCGATTCGGCCTCGACGCTATGAAGTTTGTCAATTCGCCGGTCGGCAAAGCCCTTCACCTGCGCGGCATTAATGCCAAGGTCGTGCAATCCGGCACGATTCGCGTCGGCGATACGGTGAAAAAACTGTAGGCCAGGCCATCGCGCTCACGCGCTCGGCGAGCAGGGCGAAACCGAAGGGTGCACCCTGCCGACACGGGCAGCACCGCACCCCAACCAAGAAAGGAGAACCGATGCCGGAAGAGACAGTCATTGCAAATACCGTTACCCCCCTGAGCGCCGAGTCGCTGACCGCGCAACTGCGTCACTGCGGCCTGGCCGATGGGCAAGTGGTGCTGGTACAACTGGCAATGAGCAAGCTCGGCTGGGTGATCGGTGCCGCCGAGGGCGTCATCATCGCCCTGCTCGATGCCGTCGGCCCAACCGGCACGATCATGATGGTGTCGCATAGTAGCAACAATACCGACCCATCCGAATGGCGCTACCCACCTGTCGGCCCGGAGTGGTGGCCGTTTGTGCGCGAACATACCCCACCCTATAACCCGCTCACCACACCGACCCGCGGCATCGGGGTGGTTCCCGAGCTCTTCCGCACCTGGCCCGGTGTGCGGCGCAGCTCGCATCCCGCCTTCTCAATGGCTGCCGTCGGCCCACATGCCGACTTTCTCACCGAAGTGCATGATCTGACCTATGATGCCGGCGATCAGTCACCGCTCGGTCGGCTCTACGAGCTCGACGGCTATGTGCTGCTGTTGGGTGTCGGCCATAGCAACAACTCTTCGCTGCATCTTGCCGAAGTACGTGCCGATTACCCCGGCAAGCGTCTGATCCCCAGCGGTAGCTCAATGCTCGTTGATGGCCGGCGCACATGGGTTGCCTATCCATCATTCGAGGTCTACCCCGATGATTTCGAAACGGTTGGCACAGCCTTCGAACAAGCTCATAGCATACCAATCCAACACATCAACACTGCCGAAGTACGCTTCTTCCGCCAGCGCCTGCTGGTCGATTTCGCAGCCGGCTGGATGCAAGAGAATCGCGATCTCAGGAACAAGGAGGCCTAGCCGGGGTGAATGATCTCTTTGCGCCATTTGAACCGACCCTTGCCGCACATGCCGATCTCTTCGATGCCGCCGCGCCGATTGCCGTCGGCCGAGCGCCAGGTCGGCTCGATGTTATGGGCGGCATTGCCGATTATTCCGGCTCGCTGGTGCTCGAACTACCACTTGCCGATGCGGCCTTTGTGGCTGCACAGGCCGCCCCTGATGCGGTTGTCGTCATTCGTAGCCTGCAGGCGGCGGCGCTCGATTCCGCAGCTGAAGTAACTATTGCACTGGCCGATCTGGCCCCCGGCGGATCACCACTACCATATGATGCGGCGCGCCAT
>CALLZL010000372.1 GCA_937859575.1 uncultured Chloroflexota bacterium | reverse complement strand
CGCCATATTCATGGTTGCTTGTCAGTACCTCGTCATCTGGCCCAAGTTTCAGTGAGTGGGCCACAATATTCAATGCATACGTGACATTCGGCACCAGCACGACATTCATGCCGCTGGTGCCGAGCAGTGCGCCAAGCCGCTCGCGTGCGGCGGCCAGCCGCGCCGGCAACTGACGGCCGATGAACTGCACCGGCTCGGATTCGAGTTCGCGCTGCCAGCGCTGGTAGGTTTCGAATACCGGCCGCGGGCAGGCGCCATAGCTGCCATGGTTGAGAAATGCCACATCACGGCGTAACAAAAACTGGGCGGCCAGATCGGGAAGTGGAAGGGTGAGCGGGGTGGTCACGAGATGCCCCCTTTGCCGATATAGGCTTCAAGTTCGTCGATCTTGATCCGTTCCTGCTGCATGCTATCACGATCACGCACCGTGACTGTCTGATCTTCAAGCGACTGAAAATCGACGGTGATGCAGTATGGTGTGCCGATCTCATCCTGCCGCCGGTAGAGCTTCCCGATCGCGCCGGTGTCGTCGTATACCGTGCGCATGCGGCCGCCGGCCTGCAGCGATTTGCGGATGCCACGCGCCAGATCAACCAGCCCGTCGTGGTTGCGCTTGAGCGGGAAGACCGCCGCGCGCACCGGTGCGAGGTGCGGCTTCAGGCGCAGCACAGTGCGCACATGCTCATCGACGATCGGCTGCGCCTGGCCACGCAGCTTCTTGCCGAGTTCGATCTGGTCGGCACCCGGCAGCGCCAGCAGCGGCTCGATCTGCGCCAGGGTACGCGGCAGCGCATCGGCGATCGCCGCACCGCGTTCGAGGATGGCGTCGCGCACTTCGCCGCTCAGCTTCTCGTTGCGGCCGACCGACTTGAGGAATGCCTGCAGCGCGTCGGCGACAGGTGCGAGTTTTTCGGCGGCCGGTTCCTTCACCAGTTCCTCATCGTAGGCCTCGCACAGCACTGCGAGCACGCAGCGCCCCACGCCGGCCGAGGGCTCGACGACGAACGGCACCACATGGCGCTTACTTTCGGGGTCGAAATAGGTGAGCCGGGCAGTGCTGTGGCTGTTGGGGTTGACACGCGCCTGAATGCCGAGGCTCTCCTGATCGCGCGAGTGCGAGCCGAGGTCGTAGTCGCTGCGGCTGGCGATCCCTTCGATCTCTTCGTAGCCGAGGGTCGGGTAGTTGTACATCAGGTCGAAGGTGCGCTTCGAATAGTGTGCCAGTTCATCCGGCGGCACATCATAGATCGTGATCTGCGTGCGTGGAATGCCGATACTCTCCCACCACGCCAGCCGATCTTCGAGCCAGCGGTCGTGCCAGGCATCTTCGGTGCCCGGCATGACGAAGAACTCGATCTCCATTTGATCGAATTCGCGCACCCGGAACAAAAAGTTGCGCGGATTGATTTCATTACGGAATGCTTTGCCGATCTGTGCGATGCCGAAGGGCAACTTGCGGCTGGTGCTACTGAGCACATTGCCGAAGTTGACGAAGATACCCTGCGCGGTTTCGGGCCGCAGATAGGCAAACGACTCCGGATCGGCTAGCGGGCCGACTTGGGTCTTGAACATCATGTTGAATGGCCGCGGCTCGGTCAGATCGGTCGAGCCACAGTTTGGGCAGCGCCCCTTGATATGATCGGCACGCCAGCGGCTCTTGCAATTGCGGCAATCGACAAGCGGGTCGTTGAAGGTCTCTTCGTGGCCGGAATAGCGCCATGTGAGGCGGTTCATGAGAATCGACGCATCAAGCCCTTCCATATCGTCGCGCTCATAGACATTGGCACGCCACCACGAATTGGTAATATTGTTCTTCAGTTCGACACCAAGCGGGCCATAATCGTACACCCCTTGCAGCCCACCATAGATATCGGAGCTGGGGAAGATGAAGCCGCGTCGCTTGGCAAGTGAGACGATCTGTTCGAGTGATGTTGCCGGCATCAGGAACCTCCTTCTAGCCCGGGGCAACAAAAAACCCCAGGCGCATCTTGAACGCCTGGGGACGCATCGGCTGGCCGATACGCGGTTCCACCCCAGTTACCGGGCATTCCCCGGTCACCTCGTCGGATTGTCTGGCTCCGCAGTGCCGTTCCCCGCTTCCGTCTGCCGGGCTTGCACCATCCCCGGTTCGCTGGGTTCGGGTGGGCGGGTACTCCTCTGCCTCAACGCCGCTACGAGTATAGCACGCTGCGTGCTGCCTCGCAAGTGGCGAAGCCGCCCTGCCAGGGCTTGAAGAGGTTGTCGTGTGGTTGTGCTGGCGGAGCCAGCACAACCACACGAACAAGCGGGCCTGGGGCACGGCCCCAGCGATATTGCACCATCCCGGGCATCGAGGGGTGGCGCTTCCATCACGCACGCTTAGCGGAAGAGGAAGACTGCGCGGTAGATGGTGCCGTCGTTGAGGCCAAGCTCCAACAGCCGGCAGCTCCCGCTCCACGATTTGTCCGTCTTCCAGACATAATTGTAGCGCTGATTACCGGCATCGTACGAGAGGCTGCTGGCCCCTGCATTCACGGTCTCTTCAGCCTCCGAGATCGGGGCGCTTGAGTCGCAGGCGATTGGCTGCGAGCGCGGATACCCGGCGGCAAAGATACTCAGGCTCTGGTTGCCACCGAGGCTGAACTTGACCGGGATCGCGCTGCCGGCTTTCGTGACATTCTGCGTCGGCAGGTTGTCGATCGGCTGGTAGAACCCGGCGAAATCATAGATGACGGCATGTGTCGTTGTGTTTGTGCCGCTACCGCCATCCTTGTCGGTCACGCGTACCGTCACCTGGTAACTGCCGACATTGGTATAGGTGTGATCCGGGCCGGTGCAGTTCGTGCCAATGATTGTGCCGGGCTGTGCACCCGAACCGTCACCATAATCGACCGTGCAGCCGAATGGCGCATCGTTGACTCCGGGATCGCTGAAGGTTGCAACGGCACTGACCGTCCCCCCCTTGAGCGAAGGCGCCGGCGATACAACCGGGGTGCCGACGGTCGGTGCGATATTGGCAACCGTTACATACGTGAGATACTCGCTGTACCCGTCGTCTTTATCGATGATCCGTGCCCGCACAATATGGGTCGCTGGTCCATCGGCATAGCTGCATGCAGCCGAAGGGCTATCGGTACCGCCGGCATAGCTGGCCCCGTTCAGGCTGCTGCCATCACAGGCGAAAGCATAGCGGAACCCGGCCGCCGTATCGATGGGCGATGGGTCGAACTGGTTGCTAAAGCCGACCGTCACCGAGCTGCCTTCGGCGATCGGCCCGTTGTTGGTGAGCAACGCCGTCGGTGCGACATTATTGACGGTAACGAGTGCGGTGTCGATGCCAACCCCGCCATCGTCATCATTGATGGTGACCACTACCTGCAAGAATTCGCCATTGTCGAGATAGGTGTGGCTCAGGTCGAAGGACTGATCGGCATTAAGGGCCAATGGCTGTACCCCGCTACCGTCACCATAATCGACAACACCCTCCCAGTTGTCGGCGCCTGGATCGTTGAATGAGCCGGAGCTGACGAATGTTTCGCCTTCGTTGATCGTGCCGCCCGGGCCGGCGCTGACCACCGGTGCGACATTGCCAACCACCACCATGGTAGTTGCGCTGCCGGCCGCATCTTCATCGTCGGTCACAGTCACGGTGATGGTATACGCACCATCATCGACATACGTATGGACGAGGTTGAAGGTCTTGTTGGCGTTAAGCGCCAACGGCTGCACCCCGCTGCCGTCGCCATAGTCAACAGTTGCCGTCCATGTGTTGATGCCGGCATCGACAAACGACCCGGTGCTGCTGAAGGTCTGCCCTTCATCGATGGCTCCCGGCGGGCCGGCACTGACCACCGGCGCTTGGTTGCCCAGAGCATTGAGTGATGCCAGCACAAGCCCATTCTGGTTGAACAGGGCGGCGTTTTCCCAGCCGCTTGCTTCGCCAATAGCCCAGCCGGATGCCGGTACGGGTGTCCATTCCGGCTGCCAGTAGATCAGGCCCTCGCCCATGCCGTTTGGTACGGCTTTGATGCGCGTGACCAGTTCGTTAAAGTAGCCGATCTGCCCATTGACCGATGCGTTATATGGGAAGCCGGAAGGAACGCCGAGGGCGTTGCCGGTCTCATCGAAGTTCTGGGTTGTCCAGGGGTGGGCGACCTCGACGATATTCACCGGTTTGCCGTAACGTGCGGCCAGGTTGCGCATGGTGGTATCCATCTGTGGGAAGGTACCATGCCACTGTGGGTAGTACGAAAGCGCGGTAACATCCCAGGGCACATTGCGCGCCACCAGGTTATCGTAGTACGACTGCGTCTGGCTGGTGTGCCCGGCGTTGTCGTAGTGCACAATTACCTTGATCGACGGATCGATCGCTTTGGTCGCGTTGTAGCCGGCCTTCAAGAAGATTGCCAGGTTATCCCATCCGGCAGTGGTATTGTTGCGGCCGAGCGGCCAGAGCATCCCGCCGGGAATCTCGTTGCCGATCTGCACCCACTCAGGAACAACCCCATGATCCGCCATGGTCCTGAGGGTGTCGTAGGTGAAGTCGTGAAGTGCAGTGGCTGTATCAGCGACGCTGAGCCCCAGCCATTCGTGCGGGATGAACTGCTTGCCCGGATCCGCCCATGTGTCGCTATAGTGGAAGTCGATCATGATCCGGAAACCCATCTCGCGGGCGCGTACTGCCAGGCGGGTCGCCCAGTAGGGGTTGTTGAAGCCCAGCGGGTCATGCAGCCGGGCCGGATCATACGCCCGATTGCCTGGGTCATTCCAGACTTTAATGCGAATCGTGTTGATGCCGCGATCCTTGAGGATCTCGAGCACATCGCGCTGCACATTGCCGACATCATAATAGACGGCGCCATAGTGCTCTTGCTGCATCAGATGCGAGACATCCGCGCCGCGCACGAATCCGGTGCTGAAATAGGGTGGCGGTGGGTTCGACACAAATGGCAGCGGCGGCAGCGGTGTGATTGGCGGCCCAAAGACCATGAACTCTGAAACCTGTACTGTACCGCTTGAAATACTTGTCAGGAACCAGCGTACATAGCGTGCGGTGGCGGTGAAGGGATGATACCGGATCTGGGTGTTGGCTGCCGGTGCGGTGATCATCGTCGTCCAGCTAACAGCGTCGTTCGAAACTTCAATCCGGTAGCCGCGTGAGGTCGAGCCGTTGTTGAAGCGTAACTCTGCGCCGGTGATCGGGTAGGGCTGCCCAAGATCAACCCGCAGCCACTGGTTTGCGCCCGATGCGCCGGCCTGCCAGTTGGTTGAATAGCGATAGTCAACCGCTCGTGAGGCGGCATTCGCGCCGCCGGTGCTGGAGGCCAGTACCGGGCTGCGGAATGCGAGGTTGTCTTGTGCCGGGCCGGCTGCTGCGGCAGCGCGCGGGAAGAGCACGAGGCCGATGAGCATCACAAGCACAACTATTTGATGGATGAGCTTTCTCCCAGACATTTCTTGCTCCTTTGCTAGGGCATCACAACAATGTGAATCAGAGGGATGTTCAGCGTTATGGCCTGCTTTGTTACTAGCGACACCTCCTTTGTATGGTTAGCTGTGCTGGAGCCCTTCGCTAGAGAGGACGCCGACGGCTGCGAGGGCATCGAGGAATCCGGCATAGGTGAGCGGATGCAGGGCGCAATAATCTGCACCGAATTCGCGCATCTGGATGTCGTCCATAATCGACGAGCAGACGATCATCGGGGTGTTTTCGTTGAGCAACCCGGTTGCGCGTGGGTGGGTGGCTGCCAGGCTTTCAAACGACATGAACCAGACGACCGCCGGTTGCAGAAACGCAATCATCGTTGCTGAAGGAATGCGTTCGGCATAGACCAGCAGGCCGCGTTGCCTGGCATAACGCTCGATCAAATAGACGAGCGCTCCATTACCGCCGATCAGCAGAATGGATGTGTGCTTGGTGTCTTCCACCAGCTCAACGATCCTGATAACAAAAACTATATGAGTAGATTGATGATAGCTGAGAAGCAGCGTGCGATCTTGTCGCTAGGCGGGATGTTTTTGATGAATTCCGGCAAGACCGGTTGAAGAAACCGGCGACTCAGTTGCGCTGGCGGTGCTGGCCGCGGCGGTAGGCGCGTGGCGAAACGCCAACCTCGCGTTGGAACGTGCGGGTGAAGTGCGACACTTCGGCAAAACCGACCATTGCCGCGATCTCGGTGATGCGGTATTCAGTGGTATCGAGCAGCATTTTGGCCTGCATGATCCGATAGCGCGTCAGGTAGCTCATCGGTGTCACACCCAGATCCTTATGGAAGCAGTCGGTCAGGTAATCGGCGCTGATCGCGACATACCGCGCAATATCGTCACGGGTGATCGGCTCGGGGTAGTGTTCGTGAATATACGAAACTGCCCGCCGAACCAGCCGTCGTGACGGACTCCCCGGATGGGTGCGGCGGGGCCGGGACCGGCGCAGCAGCCCCCCC
>CALLZL010000371.1 GCA_937859575.1 uncultured Chloroflexota bacterium | reverse complement strand
TCAGAACGCCGAGGAGATCATACCCCGGCATGTCGGGGGCGCGATTGTCGAACTGCAGGATGGCTCCGTCGGAACACACCAGGGTGGCCGCCAGCACATGGTTGCTCGTGACACCATATTTGAGGCAGTGTGGCCCACCGGCATTTTCGGCAACATTGCCGCCGATCGTCGAAGATTTCTGGCTTGATGGATCGGGTGCGAAGTGCAGGTCGTAGGCTGCCGCATACTCGCTGAGTTCGACATTCACGACCCCGGGTTGTACGGTTGCACAGCGGCCGGCCGGATCAATCGCCAGGATCCGGTCGAGGCGTGCCAATGAAATGACGACTCCACCTTCCGACGGCACGGAGCCACCCGAGAGGCCGGTACCGGCACCACGGGCGACGATCGGCCAGCCGGCGGCGGCGGCGATCCGTACCGCAGCTGCAACTTCGGCGGTATCGTGCGGCACCACAACCAGTTCGGGGGTTGCCATATCAAGCGCACTGCCGTCGTATTCATACAACATGAGCTCTTCGGGGCGATCAAGTACTGTATCGGCTGGAAGTGCCGCCCGTAGTTGTGCGACCAGTTCGCTGCGCGCCAGGCGCAGCGGCGGCGAAGATTGTTCCACGGCATCCCCTTGTTGTCTGGTGGGTATGTGGTTCGATTGTAACACTCTTTTTCAGCTAGAGCGACGTGCAAAACGATTGATCGCTGGGAGCGCGGGCGTCTCGCCCGCATGCGCATACGATGCACGCTCCCGGCATACGCACCGATCGATACGGCTGCACTTCGCTATAGAGCAGCAACATGGCCACTTCACAAATGGATGAATCGTGTGTACACTACAGCCACTACCTGATGAATGATCTCATATCGGGATGTGCTGCACGTCGGTTGTGATTGCAACATGCCGAATGAAAGTGAGCAGGCATGGAGGCCCCAGCTTCTTTTGGCGAGTGGGTCCAACGCCGCCGTCGTACGCTACGGCTCACACAGCAGCAACTTGCCGATCATGTCGGCTGTTCGGTGGTGCTCATCCGCAAAATCGAGGCCGATTCGCGCCGGCCATCGGCGCAGTTGGCCGCTCGGCTGGCGCGTTTTCTCGAACTGCCTGCCGAACAACATCCCGCATTTGTAAAAGCGGCGCGTGCCGAGGTTGCCATGATGCGCCTGCCGCTGCCGGCCGCCACTCCTCACCACCGTATCGGTGCGTTCGAACGCGAGCTGCTGCCGGTGGTCGGGAATCTGCCGGCAGCACTTGGCGTATGCATTGGCCGCGATCGAGAAGTTGCGGCCATTGGTACCTTTTTGAGCGGCACCACCCGGCTCGTTACCCTCGTCGGGCCACCAGGGGTCGGCAAGACCCGCCTGGCGCTTGAAGTTGCTGCGTTGTCCGGCTCACGCTATGCCGATGGTGCCTGGTTTGTGCAGCTGGCCGGTATTCATGAGGCGGCATTGATGGTACCGGCGATCGGGCAGGCCTTTCATTCGCGTGAAGCACCGGCCCGGCTGACCTTGCCGCTGTTGCAGCAGATCTTGCGCAAACAACATATCCTGCTGGTACTTGATAATCTCGAACAGATTGCTGATGCCGGCCGTTTGATTGCCGAACTGCTGGCAGCTGCACCACAGTTGCATATTCTGGCAACCAGCCGTCCGGCTCTCCACATTTCAGCCGAGCAGGTCTTCCCGGTGGCACCGCTTGCCGAACCTGATGCCGTCGAGCTCTTCATCCTGCGGGCGCAGCAGGTCGCAGCAGCCTACGAGCGTACCGATCACGAACAGCAACAGATCGTGGCGATCTGTCGCCGGCTCGATTGCCTGCCACTGGCGATCGAACTGGCTGCGGCGCACACGCGGGTGTTCGCTCCGCATGTGTTGCTGAAGCGCCTGGAGGCCGGCGGCCTTGGTGAGCTGCGCAATGGTCGGCCTGATCTACCGGCACGCCAGCAGACAATGGTTGAGGCCGTGCAGTGGAGCTATGCGCTGCTGCACGCCGAAGAGCAGCAACTCTTCCGCTTCCTGAGTGTCTTTCGTGGGGGCTTCACGGTACAGGCCGCCGCCGCAGTGGCCGATCTGCCGGAAGAGATTGTGCTTGAACGGCTGGCGGTATTGTTCGATCAGCAGCTCGTTTCACTGGCGATCGGTACCGATGATGAGCCGCGGTTTACCCAGCTTGAAATATTGCGCAGTTATGCCGCGGATCAACTGGTGATCGCCGGTGAAGAACCGTTCGTACGGTTGCATCATCTGCAGCACTTTCTGGCGCTGGCCGAGGCAGCCCTGCGTCATGAACATCGCGACAGCGAACCGCTCTGGTTCGACATGCTCGAGCGTGAGCGCGCCAATTTGCGGGCCGCCCTGGCATGGGCGCAGGCCCTCGATGACGATGAGCCGGCACTGCGCCTTTCGGCGGCACTGGCCGGCTTCTGGCAACGGCGTGGTTCGCAGGCCGAAGCGGCGGCGGCGATTCGGGCGGCACTCGATCATCCGCACCGGCAGCCGACAGCGGCACGCGCCTATGCGTTGATGCGCTTTAGCTGGGTGCGTGCGCCGGGCGATGATCTGCGCCTGACCGCTGCTATTCTTGCCGAGGGGATGGCGATCTGTGAGGCACTTGGCGACCAGCGCAATACCTATCGCCAGATGGCGCTGCTGGGATGGACACTGGCGCGCATGCAGCAAGCCGAACAGGCGCATGCCTATGTTGCCGATGCTCTGCAGTATGCGCGCGGCGACGATGACACCATGCTGCTGGCGACTTGTGCCTATCTCTATGGCCTGGTGTCGTGGCTGCATGGGGATGCCGCTGTGGCGCTGGCGGCAATTCGCGAGAGCCTGGCGGCCGGTCGTGTGCTCGGCTCGGCAGTGCTTATTGCCCGCCGCCAGGCAACAATCGGCCTGATCCATGCGGTACGCCACGAACACCAGGCGGCGAAGCCACCACTTTACGAGGCGCTCACGATCTGCCGGCGCAGCGGGAATCAGTTCGATATGCCGGTGGCGCTGGTCGCCGTGGCGCTGCTGGCACTCGATCGGAATGCACCCGAACATGCCGCCATGCTGCTTGCCGCTGCTGTGGCATCAAATACCCTGAATGGCAGTACCTTCGACGACGAAGCTGCTCCGGCCTACCACACGGCGGTTGCCGGTTGCCGGGCGGCTCTCACGGCAGCAGAACTGGAATACTACACCGAGGCGGGCACCCGGCTCGGCTGGCATGCGGCAATCGATGAAGCGCTCCTGCTGGTTGGATG
>CALLZL010000370.1 GCA_937859575.1 uncultured Chloroflexota bacterium | reverse complement strand
AAATGTTACTGGTGGGCGGCCTTGCAGCCGTGGTCGCATACGTTGTTGGGGCAGCATTGAAGCATATTGGTGGCTAGGCGCATGAAGAAACAGTTGTTCGTACTACTCACCAGTCTCTTTGTGGTAGTGATCGGCCTGGGCATTGCGATGCCGGTGCTTCCGTTCTATGCCGAGCGGCTCGGGCTGGCAGCAGGTGTATCGCGCCAATCAATCGTGCTGCACGTGACACTGCTAACCGGTGTCTATGCGCTGATGCAGCTTCTCTTCGCGCCCGCGTGGGGACGCTGGTCCGATCGCATCGGTAGAGACCGCTGATCCTGATCGGCATCGCGGGCTACGTTGTTGCACGGATACTGTTTGGTCTATCTACATCCTTGTGGCTGCTATATGCGGCGCGCATTGTCGGCGGCGTTTTGTCCTCGGCAACCCTGCCGGTCCGGCGGCGTACGTTGCCGACATGACAACTGATCAGGAGCGCAGCCGCGGGATGGCGTGGTTGGGCACAGCGGTGAGTCTCGGTTTCGTCGTCGGTCCGGCGATCGGCGGCACATTGGCTCGCACAGATCTGCATTTCACCGTGCGCTACGGGCACTTCCTGATTGATAGTTTCTCGATCCCGTTCTTCGCAGCAGCTTTTTTGGGGTTGCTCACACTGTTCGCGGCGCCACACTGGCTGCCGGAGTCGTTGCCCGCACAGGTGCCGCGCACTACAGGCGAAGCGCCGAAGACGGATTGGCGACGGCTGGTGCGAAGTCTCGGCCCGCTGCTCGGTCTGGTGCTGACCGGGGCATCCCTAATCGCGGTCGCTCTGGGTATCGGGTGGAAGACGACGGATAGGCAGCGCGAGGCCAAACTCGCGTGATGATGTGATGGCCTCGCGTGCGTGTGCCAGTACATTATGGTGGAGGGACGAGGTATGAACGAACAGCAAGGCACGATACTGCTCACTGGGGCTAGCGGGCGAATCGGCTATCCCCTGGCCAAGCGGCTGGCGGAATCGTATAACGTGGTCGGCTTCGACCGGCGTGCGCCGTCGCACCCGCCGCCTAGCGCCGAATGCCTGTATGTGGACTTGACGTCCGACGAGAGTCTTCGCCGCGGGCTGCAAGCCATCCGCGAACTGCACGGCAACCGCATCGCTTCGGTGGTGCATCTCGCCGCCTATTACGACTTTTCCGGCGCGCCGAGCCCGCTCTATGATCAGATCACCGTGCGCGGCACCGAGCGCCTGCTGCGCATGCTCCAGGATTTTGAGGTCGAGCAGTTTATTTTTTCGAGCACCGACCTGGTCCATGCGCCCTCTAAGCCTGGAGAGCGCATCAACGAGGATTCGCCGCTCAAGCCCACATGGCCCTACCCAGAGTCAAAGATCAAGACCGAGCAGATCATCCACGCCGAACGCGGTAAGATTCCCGCCGTTATCCTACGCATCGCCGGCGTCTACGATGACCTGTGCGACTCTATTCCGCTGGCACAACAGATCCAGCGCATCTACGAGCACGACATCACCGCGTATCTCTTTCCCGGCGACACCACTGCTGGTCGCCAGGCGTTTGTGCATAACGATGATGTGCTGGATGCGATCATGCGTGCGATCGCGCGGCGCAACGCGCTGCCGCCCGAAGTGACCCTGCTGATCGGCGAGCCTGAGTCGCCGAGCTATGATGAGTTGCAGCGTGCCTTGGGGCAGTTGATCCACGGCAGAGCGTGGAAAACCTACGCGCTCCCCAAGCTTGCGGCAAAAATGGGGGCGTGGGCACAAGAGAAGCTGCCCTTGAACCGTCCGCCCTTTATCAAACCATGGATGATCGACCTCGCCACCGACAACACGGAGCTCGACATCACCCGCGCCCAAGATCGGAAGAGCGTCGTGTAGGGAAAGAGTGTAGATCTCGGTGGTCGC
>CALLZL010000369.1 GCA_937859575.1 uncultured Chloroflexota bacterium | reverse complement strand
CGTGAAGAAGAGTTCACCTTCTATTACGAAGATACAACCGCTGTGGCGCTGATTGTGCAGCCCAACGGTGTTGCAGCAGCACTGGCGGCCGCAACGCCGGCCATGACGATCATCGAAGCACGGTTGCAGCCCGACGCTACACTGGCCTTCGAGCTGGTGCGCGGCCGCCGCCCGGCCGTCGCCTACCATCCACCATCACCCGACGATATCGCCATGATCTTGCATACCAGCGGCACGACAAGCCGGCCAAAACGGGTGCCGATCCGCCACCGGAATCTGGCTGCCTCGGCGCGCAATATTGCCGGTACCTACGATCTTGCGCCGGAAGATACAGCGCTGTGTGTCATGCCGCTGTTCCACATCCACGGTATTGTCGCATCGCTCCTCGCGACGCTCTTTTCAGGTGGTACGGTGATCTGCCCGCCCGGCTTCGATGCGCTGCGCTTCTTCGGCTGGCTGGCCGAGTTCCGCCCGACATGGTATTCGGCGGTGCCGACAATGCACCAGTTGCTTCTGACCCGTGCCGAACGTAATGCCGAGATCATCCGCGCCAATCCGCTGCGCTTCATCCGATCAAGTAGCGCCCCCCTACCTCCGGTGATCATGGAGCGTATCGAGGCAACCTTCAACGCCCCATTGCTCGAAGCCTACGGTATGACCGAAGCCAGCCACCAGATGACATCCAACCCCTTGCCGCCCCGGATCCGGCGTGCCGGCTCGGTCGGCTACGGCTTTGGCGTCGATGTCGGTATCATGGACGAAACCGGCACTCTGCTGCCGATCGGCACCCGCGGCGAAGTGGTCGTTCGCGGCGCCAATGTTGTCGATGGCTACGAAAACAACCCCGAAGCCAACGCGCTGGCATTTGTTGATGGATGGTTTCGCACCGGTGATCAAGGGGTGCTTGATTCAAGCGGCTACCTGACCCTGACCGGCCGGCTGAAGGAGTTGATCAATCGCGGCGGTGAGAAGATCTCGCCCCTCGAGATCGACGACATTCTGTTGCGCCATCCGGCAGTTGCCGAAGCCCTGGCCTTTGCGGTGCCGCACAAAACCCTTGGCGAAGAGGTGCATGCCGCAGTGGTGCTGCGCACCCCGGTGAGCGAGCGCGAACTGCGCGACCACTGTGCCGCCGCACTGGCCGATTTCAAAGTACCACGGGTGGTGCATATCCTCGAAGAACTGCCACGCGGCGCTACCGGGAAGCTGCAGCGGATTAGTATGGCACGTACACTGAATCTGGCCGGGGACTCATGACAAAAGATGAAACGCGCCTCTCACCGTTCATGACCTTCTCGCGCGCCGAATGGTCGCGCCTGCGCGATGGCCTGCCGCTCTTGCTTTCGGAAGCTGAGCTTGCCCGGCTGCGCGGCCTGAACGATGATGCCTCACTTGGCGATGTCGCCGATATCTATCTGCCGTTAGCACGCCTGCTGCAGTTGCATATCGCTGCCGCCCAACAACTCGCCCAGGTTGTCGATGCCTTCATTGGCGCACCGACCGAACGCGTACCATATGTGATCGGTGTGGCCGGCAGCGTCGCGGTGGGCAAGAGCACTACCGCCCGCATCCTGCAAGAACTGCTGCGACGAAGCGCCGGCCTGCGCGTCGATCTTGTCACGACCGACGGCTTCCTGCTGCCGAACCGGGTGCTCGAAGAACGCGGCATTATGCAGCGCAAGGGCTTCCCCGAGAGCTACGACCGGCGTGCGCTGCTGCGCTTCGTTGCCGAAGTCAAATCCGGCCGGCCCGAACTGCGGGCGCCGGTCTATTCACACCTGACCTACGATATTGTGCCGGATGATTTTCAGTTGGTGGATCGGCCTGATGTTTTGATCGTCGAAGGGTTGAATGTGCTGCAGCGCGGAGCCGATGGTGCCGGCAGCACTACACGGGTGTTTGTTTCCGACTACTTCGACTTCTCGATCTATGTTGATGCGGCGACCGAACATCTGGAGCGCTGGTATATCGAACGCTTCCTGCGCCTGCGCGAAACTGCCTTCCGGAACAAAGCATCCTACTTCCATCGCTATGCATCGCTCAGTGTGGCGGAGGCGATCGCAACGGCGCGCAGCATCTGGCGCTCGATCAACGAAGTCAACCTGCGCGAAAACATCCTGCCGACCCGTGGCCGGGCACGGCTGATCCTCGAAAAGGGCGAAAACCATTCGTTGCAGCAGGTACGCCTGCGGAAGTAGGCACGCGATACACCCGCTTGCATGGCCGCCCTGTCGCTATGCACACAACACGAAGGATAACCATATGAAGATTGCCATTATTGGTGCCGGTGCAATCGGCGGTTACCTGGCGGCACGGCTGGCCCACGCCGGCACCAGTGTCACCGTGATCGCCCGGGGTGCCAACCTGGTCGCGATCAGAAACGACGGGCTACGGCTGTACGAAAACGGCAACGAACTGGTGGTACGACCAGACGTTACCGACGATCCGGTCGCCGCCGGGCCGCACGATGTAGTCGTCGTGGCGGTGAAGGCCCAACAGCTTGCAGCGGTGGTGCCACTGTTGGCACCGCTCTACCACGCCACCACCATGGTTGTGCCGGCGCAGAATGGGATCCCCTGGTGGTATTTTCAGCGCCACGGCGGCGAGTACGAAGGGCGCACAGTTGCAGCCGTCGATCCCGACGGCATATTGACGGCGGCGATCCCGATCGAGCGCGTGATCGGCTGTGTTGTCTACCCTGCTACCGAACTGACGGCACCGGGGGTGATTCGGCATATCGAGGGCGACCGCTTCACGCTTGGCGAGCCGGATGGCACCCGTAGCGAACGCATCCAGGCACTGGCACACTGCCTGACACGGGCCGGGCTCAAGGCACCGATCCGGCCGCGTATTCGCGCTGAGATCTGGCTCAAGCTATGGGGCAACCTGGCCTTCAATCCGATCAGCGCCCTGAGTGGCGCAACCCTGGTCGAGATCTGCCGCCACCCGCAGGGTCGCGCCCTGACGGCCGCAATGATGGCGGAAGCCCGTGATGTGGCGGCCCGGCTCGGTATCGAATTCAACATCTCGATCGAGCAGCGTATCGCCGGCGCCGAACAGGTGGGTGCCCACAAGACCTCAATGCTGCAGGATGTCGAGGCCGGCCGCAGCACCGAGATCGATGCGCTGGTCGGCGCAGTTGCCGAACTCGGCCGGCTCGTCGGCGTCGCGACGCCGCATATCGACGCGATGTATGCGGCGGTTAGCTTGCTTGAGGCGAAGCGACATGCACAGGGTTGAAGCGGAAGAGTAATGCACCGATCAGGCGCAGAGCGCCAAGCGACACCAGCAAGATCTGTGCATCGACAAGATCGAGGAGCGGCGCAGCCGCCAGCGCCGCCAGGAAGAACCCACCATTCATGATTGCGACAAACACACTCAGAAAGAAGGTGCGCCGCACCGGATCACACACGTCGAGCAACATGCTGAAATGGCTTATATCAACCCCCGGGCTGACAGCACCGAAGAAGAGCGCAAACAGCAGGATGAGCGTCAGATTGGGAAACAGCCCGATCAGAAAATAGTAGATTGCACTCAAAACCGTAGCCCGCAAGAGCACCCACGCATACCCGTGGCGATCGATCAGGCGCGGCCAGACGAGGTTGCCGATGATCGCACCACCACTAATCAGGCCGAGCCACAGCCCGATCCAGCCATCACTCGCATTCAGATCGCGCACAAAATAGATCGGCTGCAGGGGTGTCCCCATCCAGAAAGCAATGTTGAAAATCAGCGTATTGAGTGTGATATTGACAAACGGGCGCTGGCGGCGCACCTGCTCGCGCAGCTGGCTGAACGAAAGACGTATCGCGGCGAAGCGCGGTGCCGGCGGTGCCTG
The DNA here is from genome assembly GCA_937859575.1 of uncultured Chloroflexota bacterium. Classification (GTDB taxonomy): domain Bacteria; phylum Chloroflexota; class Chloroflexia; order Chloroflexales; family Roseiflexaceae; genus CALLZL01. The sequence goes on along the minus strand of CALLZL010000369.1, from coordinate 6,663 downwards.
TGGCACAACCATGCGAGCCACGTAGATCGTGCTGAGGAAGCTCATCACCAGCGCCAGTGCAAACATGAGCTGGTAGTTGAGCGGGAACCGTACCAGATCAAGCCAGAACCCCATGACAAAGGTCGTGATCATCACCGTGATGTTCATCGTCATGTTGCGGGCCGAAAAGAGCCGCGCCCGCCGTGCCAGCGGCACCACCTCGCCGAACATCGGCAACCAGCCGACATTAAACAACGCGAGCGGCACATTGATCACCAGCAACAGAATAACGATCGACTCGGGTTGGAAGCCGGGCAGCAACGGCACCAGGATCAGGCCAACATACAGGCTACGCATCAACCACAGGCTGCCGACCGTCCAGCGCCAACGGTTGGTACGCCGCTCGATAAAGATCGCAAACGGGATCGACATCAGCGCATTCACCAGTGCGCCGGCCGATGTGAGCAGGCTGACCTGCAAGTTGGTACCACCCAACCGCAGCAGGTAGGCCGTCGCGAACGAATAGCAACCCAGGGCAATGGCCGCCCAGAAGATCTCGATCACCAGGTAGCGCAGATTGCGCTCGGTTGTTTCACGATCCATGTCATCCTGGTCTATTCAACAGAGTACACACCGGCGTCTCCACCCGAATCGGCCTTGCGGCGCATCGCGAGCGGTAGGCCGCAACCGGCGGCGCCAGTATACCGCAGTTTCACAAAGAGAAAATAAAAAAACCCTGTTTGGCTACCTGGTAGCCAAACAGGGGAAGCAATAACCGGGTTAACGGCGTGTACGGCGATTGATCCGCACCGGCATACGTGCCTCAGCGGGGCGATCGAGCAGCTTACGCACCAGCGCGGCCATAGCAACAGCAGCTCCGATTACGATCACAATCGACATTCCAACCTCCTTAGGCAGCGCGGCGGTAACAACCAAACCGGGCATGTATTTGTTATCTGACATGAAGTATACCAGTTTCTCTAGCGCGAGTCCAGAGCAAAAGCATAACGAATTTGAAACTGGAACGCACCAGTGTCATGTCGGGCGCTGCTCGGCACGCGGCTGTATATCGGGATTAACACTGGCACCGCGTGCCAATGTCGGGATGATGCCGAGTGCCGCCAGCAGTGCCGCAATAACCATGGCATCGTGCATCCCGGCGACCAGTGCTGCCGGCGGGGCTGCGGTGATCGGATCATACACCCGCCCTGCCGCTGCCGTTACCTGGGTGGCCCAGATCGCCCCGGCTATCGCAACACCTACCGTCTGCCCGAGCGTTCGCATCACGGCCAGCAAACCACCCGCTACCCCAAGCGATGTACGCGCCACACTCCCCATCACCATGCTGTTGTTGGGCGATTGGAACAGGCCAAAGCCCAGGCCCAGCAATATCAGGCGCATGATGACATCGAACTGCGAGCTCTCGGTGGTCAGGCTCGCAAAGCTGAAGAGGCTAGCCGATAGAATCGCCAGGCCGATCACCCCCAGCCAGCGCGAACCGAATCGATCCGACAACCGGCCGCTCAGCGGCGAGATCAACGAAAGCACAATCGGCGATGCGATGAGTGTCAGCCCGGTACGCTGCGGATCGTAACCAAGCACATTCTGCAGGTAGTAGGGGAGCAACAAAAAGTTAAAGGAACCGGCCAGGAAGGAAGCGAAACTGGCTGTCAGACTCAGGCTGAAGATCGGGTTGCGGAATAAGCCAAGCTGGATCATCGGCTCGGGTGTACGCAACTGCCACCAGACGAAGATCGGCAACAACAGCAGGCCGGTTGTTAACGCCGCCAGAGTACGCCAATCACCGAATCCCCAGATCTGCCCTTCGGTCAGCGCCAGCAACAGCAACAGCAGCCCAACGCCAAGCATGACGGCACCGGGTATATCAAAACGCTGTGCGCTGCGCCGCCGGTCATTGGGAATGGCACGCAGCACGAGTATCACAGCCGCAATACCGATCGGCAGATTGACGAAGAAGATCGACTGCCAGTTGAATTTCAGCAAGAACCCGCCCAGTACCGGCCCGGCCAGAATACCGGCGGCAACACTCGAACCAATATACCCCAGGGCCTGGCCACGCTCGGTCGGCGGAAATGCTTCGATCAAGAGCGCCGAACCAACCCCCTGGATCATGGCAGCGCCGATTGCCTGCACGACACGAAAGACGATCAGGGCTTCGATATTCCACGAGAGACCGCACAATACCGAACCGATCGTAAAGATCACGAATCCGGTGACATACACAGCCCGCTTGCCGATCATGTCGCCCATACGCCCGGCAATCGGCAACAGACACACCAACCCGAGCAGATACGCCAGCACCACCCACTCGACACTATGCAGCCCCACCTTAAAATAATCCTGAAGTGTCTTGAGTGCGATATTGACAATACTTCCATCAATGGTTGACATGAACACTCCGGCACTCACCGCCAGCAGTGCCCACCATTTATTGGCATATGGATCGGCTGATCTCGATTCGCTGGTCACATACCCTCCCTTGCCATGCGATTATCCTGAATAGTTAGCCGGCTCAGGATAGTATACCACCAGTTATTGCCGCCGCAGAACGGTACAATCGGCCGCCCGGCTGGCATGCTGAGCGCCTTCGGCACGAAGCATCGGCTGTGCAACATGATAGCTTGACGATTGCGCCGCACGGATCTAGGATCACTGGAGGAGAAGGAGCGTCATTCGAAGAGTTGCCTGCAACATAGCAAGGAGGATGGCTATGGACGACAGGTATACGCTCTCGACGCCTGGCGCATTGAATGAGCATACCACTACACTCCTCGACCACCTCTTTCCGCCACCGCGTTCGTTTGCCGTACGCCTCTGGGATGGAACCACGATCGCATCACCACACCCGGCATTCACCCTCATCCTGAACCATCCGGGTGCCCTGCGCCGCATGTTTACACCGCCGATCGAGCTCTCGCTCGGCGAAGCGTTTATCTATGGCGATTGTGCGATCGACGGTGATCTCTACACGGCAATTGCGCAGTTCGATCAGTTGCTCCACCAGCCGACGACACCAACCAATCTCGCCGGTATGCTGCGGCACCTCATGGCGCTGCCACATAGCACCAGCCGGCCGGCTGCCGGGCGCGGTGCCGCGGATCTGGCCGGTACCCCGCATTCACGCACCCGTGATAGGGATGCGATACAGTATCACTATGATGTCGGCAATGATTTCTACGCCCTCTGGCTTGATCCGCACATGCAGTATTCGTGTGCCTACTTCCCCACCGGCACCGAAGATCTGGCATTGGCGCAAGAACGCAAACTTGAGCATATCTGCCGCAAACTACGCCTGCAACCCGGCGATCAGTTGCTCGATATCGGCTGTGGCTGGGGCGGTTTGGCACGTTATGCGGCGACCCACTACGATGCCCATGTGCTTGGAGTCACCCTGAGCAGGCGGCAGGCCGAATATGCCAATCAGCGGATCGATGCAGCCGGATTAAGGGGTCGCGTCAGTATTGAGCTGTGCGACTACCGTGATCTTCAGGCCAGTTCGTTCGATAAGATCGTCAGTATCGGCATGTTCGAACACGTCGGCAAACAGCGGCTACCGGAATATTTCGCTACCGCCTACCGCCTGCTGAAGCCGGGTGGCATCTTCCTCAACCATGGCATCGCCCAGCATACCGCACGCACCGCCCATTCATCATTGTCGTCGTATCCGGGGCATGAGTCGTTCTGGCCGCAGATCGTACGCCGACACATCATTGGTGCCGGGCGATTCTCGCAGAGGTATATCTTCCCCGATGGCGAGCTGGTGCCGATCAGTTATGCCAATCTGATCGCCGAGGAGTTCGGCCTTGAGGTGCGTGATGTCGAGAATTTGCGCGAACACTATGCTCGCACCTTGCGGCATTGGGTTAGCCGGCTCGAAGAACGCCAGCAGGAGGCCATCCGGCAAACCGATGAGGTGACCTTCCGTACATGGCGGCTCTACATGGCGGCAACCGCCTACTACTTCAGCTGCAGCCGGGTTGGCGTGTATCAGAGCCTGCTCGCCAAACCACATGCCGGTGTTGTCGATCTGCCGCCAAGCCGAGCCGACCTGTACCGCGAGTATAGCAGCGCAGCACAGTAACTCTGCCTGCTCGTGCTGCGGGATGCTCGCCCGTGGCACGAGCACCGTTACCCGGTGCCGGGCCGCTCGATCGCTTCCTCGACGAACTCCGCCCCACCGGAAGTCAGCGCCAGATAGGCGATCGGCAGGCCGTAGATCAGGTAGCCGCTGTTCTGGATCGCCGCCTGTGTCGCCTGTACATCAACCGCATGCGTCACCAGATACCAGTGTGCGACATTCACCGATATCAACATGTACCCCAGGTAGAGCATCAAGCGCCCGCTGCGCGGAAAGCCAGGGCTATCGGCATTCAAATACGCTCCGCCCGAGGTCAATACATTCCAGACGATCCCGAAAACCAGAAAGAAGACACCGGCAAAACTGAAGATCGGCGAAAAGGGGTTATCGAGAAAATCGGTCTGGTTGAGGAGCGCCATCAGCACACCGAGCGCCAGCAACCGCAGCGCTCGCTCGTGGGTCAGGGTGCGCTGCAGCGCCCAGTATCCTGCCAATAGCGCAAACCCCACCAGCAGCACCGCATCCACCTCGGCATGGCCAAACTGCAGTGCGGCTAACGGCCGCCCTTCGCTTGTTAGCCAGCGCCAGCCAAGGCACCAGGCAAATACCAGCCCGACCTGTGTATTGGCCGGGTTACCGCGCCGCTGCGCCGCCAACGCCAATCCCAGCGCAATCAGTGCCAGCCCCGGTTGGCGATACTCACGCTCAAGATCGCTTAGCGCCGTGATCTGTGCCAGGATCATGTTCAGCTGATCCATGGCCCCGACCGCTAGTGGATTCAGGAGAAAATAATCGGCCACGACCACGCTGATGATACTAAAAACCAGCGGCCCGATCACGGTACATCCGAGCACGCCGATCAAGACCGGCCGCTCGATGGCGATACCACCGGGGTTGCGTTGCCGCCATACCCCAATGGCGGCCAACCCCAGGCAGAGCACCGCCGCCCCACCCCACGCCGCCCACGGCACGCCATCGCTCGCGGCGCTCTCACGGGCGATCTGCGCCAGCCGTACCAGCAGTACCAGCACCAGCAGCAACGGCACAATCCACGCCTGCGCCACATTGTGTAATGCCTGGCCGATCCAACCCCCTACTTCAAGCCCAAAATCGACCCAGCCGATTCCGGCAATGATCAGAAACGGCCCGCTGAGCAGCAAACACGATTGCACCACCAGGCTGACCAGATCGCCGACGAACAGGCTGTTGCTGGCCGCCTGTGCCTGCGCCGCTGCCGCTAATGCCAGTGCGACAAGCAGGCTATGTAGCATCCCGAGCAGGCTGAAACTGAGCGCAAATGGTAATGGGTGTCGGCTGAGTACGAGCAACGAGACCAACAACAGCCCGCCGATTGGCAGTGCAGCCAGTAACATTGGTGTGGCCGTCGGCAGTACAAGTGACCCAACCAGCGGCTGCATGCCAAAGAGGATGTAGCACACAATCACAAGCAGCCGTGCCGCCGGGCGTACCTGTAGTGCCCCGGCCAATGCCAGGCTCCAGCCAAGCGCCTGCACACCAAGTGTGAGCGGCAGCGCAATAGCCGGTGCCAATGCCGCCCGACCACTTGCCGAATCAAGCTGCAAGGCAACCAGCGGCCCGTTGGTGCGTAATATGTCGTTAAAGAGAATACCGGCCAGCAATAGTATGATCAGCCCCAGACCAACCAGTGCCACCAGGCGTGCCGCCCACGAGAGCGGCCGCAGATCGATTGCACTCTCGCGCAGCGAACCCCATACGAGTGTCCGTGCACCACCATAGGTGATCTGCCAGAGCAACAGCAACAGCGTGCTGAAACTGCGACGCGCCGGTATCATCAGCGTAGCTCCAGCGCACAGGCATAGGTGCTGAATGTAACAAACAGCTGGTTTCCGGCCATGATCGGTGCCACTGTACTCAGATCGCGATCGACGCTTTCGTCGGTCAGCGTAAAATCACCAATGATCTGGCCATCCGCCAGTGCCCGCGCTATCAGATGGTTGGTACGTGTGATCTGATACACAGCATCATCATGGATCACTATTGTACCCCGTGGTGCACCGATCGCCGCCGCCCGCCAGATCTCAACGCCATCATCGCTCAGAGCCACCAGTTGCCCATCAGCCAGCTGCACTACCAGTTGCCCGGCATCTACCGCAAGCCCACCAAGCAAATACGGCTCCCCGGCCAGATCGAGCGCCGTAAGATGCAACACTTGCCCCTCATCACCGATCGCGGCCAACCCTATACCACCAGTGGGCAACAGGCCGACAGCATAGGTCGTCGTGCCGTTGTGGGCAAGTGCCCTCGGCACAAACGGCAGCAGCGCCCGCCAGTGTTCGCGCCCGTCTTCCACATCGATCGCATACACTGCATCTCCTGCCAGATACACCCGCGTACCGTCGCTCAGGATCTGCCCCGCACCCGGCCCGAAACTACGCCGCCAGATGACACTGCCGTCGGTCGGGTCGATCGATCGCAACTGTGTGGCACCGCTCAGTGTCTCGGCCAGCACCAGTCGATCAGCAACCTTCAATGGTGCAAAGAGCGTCCGACCATCGAGCGCCACCTGCCAGGCAATCTCGCGGGTGCGGGTGTCGAATGCCAGC
>CALLZL010000368.1 GCA_937859575.1 uncultured Chloroflexota bacterium | reverse complement strand
CAACCCCGCCCCCGCGGGGCGCCACAAAGTTCCCCACCCCCCCCCCGCCGCGCTCCCGGCCCGCTGGGCCGGGCGTTCCCCGGCGGCATGCCCCCCCCGCCACACCCGACGAGGAGTATCAACAATAGATAGTAGCATGATTTCATGATTGGCGATCGCTCCTACTCTTCGCGCAGCGCCAGTGCGGGGGAGGTACGCGCCATGCGCCACGCCGGGTAGATCCCCGCCAGCAGTGCAGCGACGACAGCCACCGCCAGTGCCTGGCCAAACAGGGTCGCATCCAGCTCGAAGAGCAGTGTCCAGCCGAATGAGCGCTTGTTGATAACATACACCAGCACACCGGCCATGGCGATCCCGACCGGCACTGCCAGCAGCCCGGCGGCCAGCCCCATCAACCCGGTCTGTGTCAGTACCAGCCCCCAGAGCTGGCCGGGGGTTAATCCGTTGGCACGCAGCATGCCGAGCTCGCGGGCGCGTTCGAGCTGCAGTGCCATCAGCGCCGCCAGAATGCCGATAAACGCCACAATCGTCGCGAGCAGTTGCAACACGCGGGTAATCGCAAACGTGCGGTCGAAGATCTCAAGGGATGTTTCGCGCAGGGCACGATTCGAACGGATGTTGACCATGTCGCCCACGTCAAGCCGGCTACGCAATGCCTGTACCACCTGATCAACATCAGCATCGGGTGCGACATACAACCCGAGTGATGTGATCGTCGGATCTTCCCACAACAGGCGGTACCGTTCGAACGGCAGCATGATCACCCCGCGATCGGTGCCGTAGTCGTAGAAAACCGCAGCGATTGGGAAGGCCTGCTCGCCACGTGCGGTGCGCAGCACGAGCTTGTCACCCGGTTGCAAGCCATAATGAAACGCCAGCGGTTCGGAAATCAGCAGGCCGTCGGTTTCAAATAGGTGCCAGATCTGTGCCGGATCACCCCCCAGAAACTGAAACCCCACTCGATCATCCGGGGCGACATCAAGGGCAACCGTCAGCACCGGGCCATGTGCGGTATCGAGGGTCACACTGCGGTAACGCCGTACACGCTCGACCTCGGGAGCAGCGGCGAGTTGCTCGACTACTGCGGCCGGCAATGGGGCATCGAGACGGTTGGCTGCACCGCCCGGTGCCGAAACATACACATCGGCGCGGATGGTCTGTTCGAGCCAGCGCTCGACCGTCTGGCGGAAGCTGCCGACCATCAGACCGACGCCAATCGTGACCGAGACGGCAATCATGAGGGCGGCAACTGCCACGGAGGTGCGGCTGATCGAAGCGACGACATCGCGGGCCGCCATGCGGCCAAGCATGCCGAGGAAGCGCCCCAGCACGAAGTGCAGTGGGCGCATCAGCCCGAGGAGCGCCGCCGGAGTCAGTGCCGCTGCACCGATCGTGACGGCAAACAGCGCCGCAAAACCGATCACCAGGTTCCGGCTGGGGATGAGCAACAGTGCCCCACCGCATGCAACCATGATACCGCCGGCTGCCGCAACCAGTGGTATCAAACGCCGTACCCGATCTTCGTACGACGAACGGCGCAACACCGTGCGTGGCGGTGTCGATGTCGCTTCGGCAGCCGGCAGCGCCGCCGCGGCCAGTGTGGCCAGCAGCCCGAGTGCAAAACCCTTCAGCAGCGGCAGCGGGCTGATTGTGACCGAACGAACCGTCACCGCAAAATAGAGGTCGTTGATCGTCTGAGTAACGAGTGGGATCAGGCCGCGCCCGAGGATCAGGCCAAGCCCGAGGCCGAGCAGCGCACCGACGAGCCCGACAAGCAGCGCTTCGCCGAGGATGAGGAGCAAGATTTGTGACCGTGATACCCCCAGGCAGCGCAGAGTGCCGAGCATGCCGCGCCGCTGGACGACGGCAAAGGTCATGGTGTTGTAGATCAGGAACATCCCGACGATTAAGGCCAGCATGCTCAGGGCACTCAGGTTCAGTTCGAAGGCGGCCGTCATCTGCTGAATGGCCTGCGTGCGCCGTTCCGGGCGTTCGATAGTGCTGCCCGGCGGCAGGATGCCCTGGATGCGTTCCAGGGTTGCGGCACCTGCCGGATCTTCATTGATGATCAGGTCGATTCGGCTCAACTGCCCATACATGCCGAACCACTCCTGAGCCGTTGCGATATCAACGATCAGCAGGCCATCGAGTGCGCGCCGGCTTGCATCATCGGCAGGTTCGAGCAGCCCGACGATCGTCGCCGGCATGCGCCGTGTGCCGATCAGAAGATCAAACTGTGCGTGATCAGTCGTATCAAGGCCATAGCGATCAGCGACATCGGCCGAAATCAGCACCGCCCCCGGCATGCTGAAGAAGCTGCTCGGAAACGCCCCCGCGAGTGCCGGAGTTTCGCCGGCCAGGTATGGCCGAAACGGTCCCTCGGCGAGCGGGTCGACCCCCAGGATCTGGAGCGTCAGCCCCGGCAGTGCATCAGAACGCGCCATTCCCTCTATCACGGGTGCTGTGGTGCGTATGCCGAGTTCACTGCGCAGCCGCCGGTAGAGTTCCTGATCAAGGCCACGCGGGCCGCCGCTGATCTGGTGTGTCGCCCGGCCGGTAATCGTTTCGGCCGAGATCGCAAAGGCACGCCGTGCACTCTCGTTGGCCAGGTCGATCGCCACCACCACGGCGACACCAAGCGCCACACCCAGGATGGCCAGCACCAGCTGCCATGGATGGCGCTGCAGATGGCGGAGTGATGTACGCAGCAAGATCGGTGTCACAGAGTTTCTGCTCCGATTGCATGCTGCTCGACGAGTCGCCCTTCGCTGATGCGAAAGACGCGATCGGCCAGCCCGATCACCTCGTGGCTATGCGTCACCATGATCAGGTTCTTGCCGGCACGGCGCGTCAGTGTATCAAGCAGTTCGAGCACCATGTCGCCGGTCTCTTGATCCAGATTGCCGGTCGGCTCATCGGCCAGCACCAGCAGTGGATCATGCACCAGCGCACGGGCAATTGCCACCCGCTGCTGCTCGCCGCCCGAGAGACGATCCGGGTAGGTATTACGGCGATCAGCCAGGCCGACCTGTGCCAGCAGATCGAGCGCGGCACTGCGATCACCGGCAGTCGTACGATTGTTCAGCTCAAGCGGGAGCAGCAGATTCTCGAAGACGGTCAGGGTTGGCAGCAGATTGAAGAATTGAAAGACAAAGCCAATCGCCCGCCGGCGGAAGCGGGTGCGTTCGCGTTCGTGCATGCGGCCCAGCGATTCACCAGCCACATATACGTCGCCGGTGGTTGGAAGATCAATCGCACTTACCAGGTTCAGCAAGGTGCTTTTGCCCGAACCACTCTTGCCGAGCAGTACCACAAATTCGCCATGGGCAAAGGTCGCGCTGACTTCATGCAGCACGATACGTTCGTGCCCGGCCTCGGTATAACTTTTGCTGATGCGATCCAGCACCACGAGTGGTGCAACCGCATGTTCTTGCTGCATCGAAATACTCACTATATGTGAACCCTGCATGAACAATACCACACTTTGTTCTTTTTTTCACCGATCGATGGGGAAGTAGAGACCCGCGATGCTTCTGGTGGCAACAACACGATCTGAGGCGCAAAAAAATACCCCTCGTTCACCAGGAACGAGGGGTACTGGGGCACGAACAGATGCAGCCGCTACTGGCCCAGCTGCACACTACCGGTTGCCACACCCATGGCCACAGCAATAGCTGCCACGATGCCGCCGATCACCGCACCGATCAGCGCCTGAGCAATCCATGCCGCAACCATCGTGATAATCGCCTTGTTCTGTTCGAGATTCATGCTCGAGCGTATCCCCAGATAGCCAAGATAGATCTGGTAGATACCGAGTGCGAGCGTGAGTGGCAGGGCAAGGCAGGCAAGCAATGGAATATTACCGACCGCACCATTGATGGCCAGAATCGGGGCCATAAAGAGCGACAGCGTGTAGTAGACTTCGTCTTGCGAACCGGTACCGCCCTGCGACTTGCCGATGTGATACACCAGCAACCCGGTGATGAAGACCCCGATCAGCGGTGCGGTGAATGTCACGCCTCCGGCCAGAATCGCGTAACCGATGCCGCTCAGTAAACCGAACAGCAATCCCACAACTGCCGCAATTGCCGCCGCCGTACCGACATACGTAAACGCCTCGCGCTGCCCGCCTCGCCGTTCGTACTCTTCAAACGTTGAGACGCTCGGCTTGGTCATTACTGCAATGCTCTGGTTGATCATGTCCCGAATCGAGACGCCCTGGATCATCATGCGGGGTTCCTCCTTAACAACATCCGTCTACAGTATGCACAAACCCGGTTCAGCTGCTGGGTGCGGTGCAGAGCCTGGTTCGGGTTATTGCCAATGGTTGTACGCTTGCCGAATAGGAACGGCACACGCACACCGTAGATACGCGGTTGCCGCCGTTTGGTTGCGTTACACTTCGCTATACTGAAGTTCAAGTTGCCCGAGGACAACCCGATCGCCGGGGCGCAACGGGTGTGGCCGGCGTGCCGTCAGGCGCTGCCCACCGACCGTTGTGCCATTGGTACTGTCGAGATCTTCAATCATAACCTGCCCGCCCTGGATGAAGATCCGGCAGTGCCGCCGGCCAACACCGTTATCAAGTGCGCCATGGGGCGTCAGATCAATATCGGGGAAGTAGTTGCTCACCGGATCGCCACGCCCGATAATGGCCTGCATGCCGGCCGGCAGGGCAAGCACTGTACCGGTAGCAATTACGGCAAGCCGGCCGGTGGCGAGCGTGGCGCGGTAACTTGCGGCCGGTGTAATCGGTTGCGCAACAACCGGCGGTTGGTACGATGCCGGTGGCGCGACCGGTTGTGGTGGCGGGTAGATCGGTTGCGGTGGTGTAGTGCTGCTATATGGCGGCGTGGCCGGCGGCACAACTGGTGCCGTAGGCTGGCTTGCCGCACTGAGCGGTGCACCACAGTTATCGCAGAAGGCTTCACCCGGAATCGCCGCCGTACCGCATTGTGGGCAGATGACGGAGCCGGAGACAACGGGAGCGGTGGAAGGGGCGGCGGCAGGCGTTGCTGCACGTGGTGCCGGAACAAGCATTGCGCCACACTGATCGCAGTAGCGCGCAGCATCCGGATTATCGACGCCGCACTGTGGACAGAAGGGCATTCGTGGCACACCTTTCGTCGCATCGATTATGTGCTGCCCTGATTATACACGGATTTCGCTGCATCGTATAGCCTTCAAAGAGGATCAATTTCGAAAAGCTTTGCACATGCTTCACCACTGATCATGGCGGCATTGATACTACTGGCTTCCGTAAACTCGGCGGCCAGGTAGAGCCCCGGCCGGTCTGTATGGTTGCTGGGCAGGATCGGGTGGATCCCGGGTGGCTGGCGAAACTGGGCAAATGGTATGCGATAGACGGCCAGTGGCTGATAGGCGGCCAATGCCGCCAGTGCCGTGCGGTCGCCGGCAAACATACGGTGCAGATCCGCCAGGCTGGCCCGGATCAGCGCGGCATCATCGAGCGCCGGAGTGCCAAGGATCGCGACACTCAGCAGGTGCTTCCCCGCTGGTGCGTATTCCGGTGCGACATTGGTCAGGAGCTGGGCGCTGTTGACCAGAGCGTCGGCGGCGGCATTCAGCACGATCTTGCGCGCCCGGTAGATCGGCCGGTTGCCGCTGAAGTAGATCGTTGTGGCGGCCAATCCATCTGCCGGAAGCGGCAGATCCACCAGGTGCCGTGCATCGGGCGCGGCGGTAGCGATGATCACGGCATCGGCATGGTGTTCTTCACCGGTTGCCAGGCGCACCCCAACCACACGCCCGTTTTCGTACAGCAAAGCCACGACCCGGCTATGCAGCCGGATGCAGCCGGTATCGAGCAGTGGCCGCGCAAGCTGTGCGGCGATCTGCCCCATGCCGCCGGCCGGCAACACCGCGTGGCCGCTGCTAAGCATCTTCAGATTGAAACGAAAGCACTTGGCGCTCGTCTCGAGGCTGCGATCGAGGAAGATTCCGCCGTAGAACGGCCGAAAGAAGGTGTCGATTGTTGTGTCGGCAAAGCCGCGCTGCCGCAGAAACGCACTGGTGGTCGTATCCGGCCCGGCCAGGATCTCATCGATCGACGAGCGGCGCATAGCGAGCGCCAGCTGCAAGGTGCGCAGTTTATCGGCAAACGGCACAATCGGTGTCGTGATCGCTGTGAGTAGCGCCGCTGGATCCCGATCACGCAGCGGGTCGGTCAGTATAGTGCGCTGCCCGTTGAGCGCAATCAGTGCGCCGGGATCAAAACGCCGCAGCGCAAGCGCCGGCAGATCCAGCAGCCGCTGGATCGCCGGGTAGGAATCGAACAGCACCTGGAAGCCGCGATCCAGGGTGAACCCGGCGACATGATCCGAACGAACCCGCCCGCCGATGCCATCCGCAGCTTCGAAGAGCGTCACCTGATGGCCATAAGCCGCCAGCACGCGGCCACACGTCAGGCCGGCGACACCCGCGCCGATAATGATGATCCGTTGACTGCGCTGTAACAAGCTCACCTCGGTTCTGCAGTATACTCGTAGCAGCCGCACAGGCGGCCAATTCGACCAATACAAAGGAGTAGGTCAGTATGGCAAAGAATCCGATTTCGCTTCAGATGTACACCGTGCGCGACGACGCCGCACGTGATCCGATTGCAACGATCGAGGCTGTCGCAGCGGCCGGTTATCGTGCCATGGAGCTTGCCGGCACCATGGGGCTGAGTGCTGCCGAGCTGCGCCGCCGCCTTGATGCGCTCGGTGTCGTGGTATCGGGTGCCCATGTCGCAATCGATCGGCTTGAAGGGCAGATCGAGTCGGTGATCGACGAAATGCGTACGCTGGGGGGCAAATATGTTATCTGCCCCTTCCTGCCGCCACAGCGGCGCGGCGATATCGCGGCGTATCGTGCCCTGGTGCCGACACTCAATGCCATTGGTGGGCGTTGCCACGAAGCCGGCCTGACATTTGTGTACCACAATCACGATTTTGAGCTACACCAGGCCGGCGGAACCACCGGGTTGCACACCTTCCTGCGCGAAACCGACCCGGCACTGGTGCAATTCGAGCTTGATGTCTACTGGGCTGTCTATGCCGGTTTTGATCCGGGGGCATTGCTGGCCGAATTTGCCGGCCGTGTACCGCTGGTGCACCTGAAAGACATGACCCCCGAGCCGAACCGCACATTTGCCGAAGTCGGGCATGGAACGCTCGACATTCCGGCGATCTGCGCCGCTGCCGATGCTGCCGGTGCCGAGTGGTTTATTGTTGAGCAGGATCGCTGTGAACGCCCGGCGCTCGAAAGCGTCGCCATGAGTATCAACTATCTCAAGTCGATCGGGCGGGCATAACTGCACCACCCGGCACGGAATCCGGCGGCCTGGCCGCCGGATTCCGTGCATCCGCTAGATTGCCGGCGGGATGCGACGCAAGCCGCGCTCGAAGATGGCGGCGACGATATCGGCGGCGTGAGCCGGATCGGGAGGCCCGGCCGCCGAAAAATGTGCCACATTCAGCGAACCGACCAGGGCATAAAAGGTGCGTACCACCAGTGCCGGATCGAGCGACGGGTCGATCTCGCCGGCGGCAAATGCTGCCTGCACCTGCGACACAATGATCGAATCCACATGCCGCATGCGTTCGAGCATGGCCGGATTCCGGCAGGCGATACCAAAGAGTTCGGGTGTCCAGGGGCGGAGCGACATGGCGCGCTGATCAACCTGGAGCTGCAGCGCTGTGCGCAGCAGCAGCGTCAGATGTGCCAGCGGTGTATAGGATTCGTGCGCCTCGACCAATTCGGCCAGCGGTGCCATACCGCGCATCATGGCCTCGACCAGCAGATCCTCTTTGGTGGCAAAATGGCTATACAGGGTCGGCTTCGAGATGCCGACCCGCGTCGCCAGTTCGTCCATCGACAGTGCTGCATACCCCTGCTCGCCGACAAACTCCTCGGCGGCGCTCAATATTTCGTCTCGCAGCATCTGCTTGCGTCGTTCACGTAACGATACTACCATCTGCCTCTTCCCTGCTCAGCCCTTCTGGTGATACTCACAACACCATCCAACTGGATGTATCAATCGTATCTGCATGGTGAAACATCTGAACCCGGCGGAACGTCGTATCACTGTTCGGTCAAAAGTTGTACTTGCCCGGCAATATATTTTACGGTATAGTTAAGTCGGTTGCAACATGCCACGGCGGACAGAGCGCCATTGACGGCGAATCACGAGCCGCCGTTTTGTGTGTTCACGATAGTACACCAATGTCAACGCATAGAGAAAGCAAGAGAGGCGCATGGCAACGAAGAAGCGCGGCGAGCAACTGAACGGCATGCCAATCTCTGATACGTCGATACGTCAGCCGGTATTTATTACCATGCTCATGCTGCTGACCGTCACGTTCGGATTGTTGTCGTTCCGTACCTTGCCGGTCAATCTGCTGCCGGATTTCGAAGTGCCGGTGCTGGTTGTGACGGTTGCGTATCCGGGGGCCGGCCCCGAAAGCGTGGCCGAGCAGGTCGCCAAACCGATCGAAGATGCCGTCAATACCATTAACAACCTGAAGACGATCACATCGAGTTCGAATGAGGGGATCGCGCAGATCATTCTCGAATTTGATGAAGGTACCGATGTCGAACGTGCCGATCGCGATGTGCGCGAGAAGGTGGATGGCATTCGGCCGAGTCTGCCGCGTGATATTCGTGATCCGATCTTCCAGCGTTTCGACCCAAACTCGGCACCGATCATGTCGATTTCGATTACCGATAACGGGGCACGCACGCCGCTCGAACTGCGTCGGATTGTCGATGACGAGATCGTGCCGCGCCTGCAGCGCGCTCAGGGTGTTGGTTCGGCGACCGTCTCGGGTGGTGAGCAACGCCAGATCAATGTATTGATGCAGCTCGACAAGCTGAGTGCCTATCAGATCTTGCCGGTGCAGATCACGCGCTCGTTGCAGCAGGCGAATGCCAACCTCGGTCTTGGCACGATCACCAGCGGATCGCAAGATATCAGCCTGCGTGCGCCAAGTATGTTGAATGCCCCCGAAGATATTGCCCGCATCCAGATCACCGGTACCCCCTATCGCATTGGCGATGTGGCCGTGATTGAGGATGGCGTGGCCGATCGCAACACCTATTCGCGGCTTGATGGGCAAGATACGATTATTATCAACATCCGCAAGCAATCCGGCACCAACACGGTTCAGGTTGTTGATAATGTGCGGGCCGAGCTTGAGCGGCTGTTCGCCGATCGTGAGGATCTGCGCTATATCATTCCGAACGATCAGTCGGAAGCGGTGCGGCAATCGACAATCAGTTCGCTTGAAGAGCTGGTTTTTGCTTCGGTTGCGGCGTTGCTGGTGGTGATGAGCTTCTTTAGCGGCCTGCGCCGCATGCTGACAACCGCCCTGGTGCCGGCGTTGATCATCCTGCTTGGGATCTACCTCTTGCCGGCGTTTGGTGTTGCGATTAACCCGGTGCTGCCGCTTGGGTTCGCGATCGGGTTACTGGTGGTGCTTACCTTCTTCCGTGATCGCAACACACTGGTGACGATGGCGGGCCTGCCGATCATTATTATCGGCACCTTTGCCTTTCTGCCGCTCTTTGGCCTGACAATCAACCTGATCACATTACTGGCGCTCTCGTTGTGTGTCGGCCTGGTGATCGATGATGCGATTGTGGTGCGCGAGAACATCTTCCGCCATACCGAACGCGGCGAAACGCCGCGGATCGCAGCCAGCAAGGGTACTGCCGAAGTAGCACTCTCGGTGCTGGCCATGACGCTTACCATCGTCGCCGTTTTTGTTCCGGTCACCTTTACCACCGGCACCACCGGGATCATCTTCAAATCATTCGGGATCACGATTGCGGTAGCCATTCTGCTCTCGCTGGTCGAGGCGTTTATGTTTGCGCCCATGCTCTCGGCCAACCTGTTCCGCCGCAAGAAGGTGGTTGCCGCGCCGCACGATGCTGCCCATTCGCATATCGGTACGGTTGCACAGGCCCACGGCCATGATGCCGCCGATCTGAGTGATGCCGAGCGTTCGCTGTTGCACGAGGCTGAAGAAGATCCCGGTTCGCTTGGGCGTACCTACGAGCGGTTGCTGGCCTGGAGCCTGCGGACGGTCTGGACGCGACTGGCGGTTGTGGTGATTGCGATTGCCGTGCTGGCGGCCAGTGTCGGCGTAGCGCAGGGGTTGAAGTTCTCGTTCTTCCCGCAACAAGATCCGGGTGAGTTTCTGGTCGGCTTCGAACTCGCACCCGGCACGACCCTCGACCAGACCGACAGTGTTGCACGGCAGGTCGAGGCGATCATGCTGGCCGATCCGGCGGTAACCAGTGTTAATTCAACGGTCGGGTTCTCGGGGAATCCCGAGCGGGTTGAGTATTTTGTACGGTTGCAAGATGGTGAAAAGAGCCCGCCGGTACAGGCGCGCCTGCGCAGCCAGCTTACCGAGATCCCCAATCTGGTGTTTGCCTTGCCGATTGCCGGTGGCCCCAGCAGTACGCAAGTCAGCGGCCGACAGATGCAGCTCAGTATTCAGACGACG